>JAEZLU010000196.1 GCA_023415075.1 Bacillota bacterium | reverse complement strand
GAAGCATCCAGAACTGGCTCAAGCCGATCTGGTAGCCCTTGCCGGCGTAACCGATGAAGTTGCCGACACCCATGACGGTGGCGAAGTCGGCGAAGAAAACCAGGATGAGCGGCAGCTGTTTGCCGCTTATGAAGTAGTGGCTGGCACTCTCGCCGCTCTTGCGGGCCACCATCCAACCGATGAGGAGCTGGAGCGGCAGCAGGATAAGAAGTATCCACAGAGCGATGGTCCCGACTTGGGTTATTGACATTTTATCACTCCTTCTTTATTCTGCTTGTTATGCCCGGATCGCCCTGCCGGACGCCTCCCCCCTTTCCCGGCCGGCTGATGGGACTCGCGGAGCCTGAAACAACAGCGGCCTGCATCATATGGACGAGCGATACTATATCAAACACCGGTAAACCGGTGAGCTGGCGGAACAGGCCGCTGAACGGCGGCAGATTGGTACATTCAAGGACGAGGGCCCCGGCCTCGGGGTACTCACGGCTGATTTCGCCGGCGGCCTCTTCCATCTCGCGGGTAAGTAGGTCCAGATCCAGATTCGCCTTTTGGCGGACGAAGGTCGAATAAAACTCCGGCTTTTCCTCCAGGCCAAAAACGTTATGGCGGCCGGCGCTCACACCGGCGCCTGCCAGGTGGCGGGACGACAGGCGGTCACGGTTGGCGGTCACGATGACGACCTGCCGCGGGGCCACCATGGCTTCAACCAACGGCACCAGCAGCAGGCTGGAGGTAAAAACCGGCACGCTAACCGCCGCCGCCAGCGCCTGCTGGTGTACGGCCAAAAAGCCGCAGCTTGTCGTGATGGCCTTGACACCGTCAGCGGCGAGTTCCTGGGCCCCTTCGATAAAATGGTCTAGCAGCTGTCCGTCGTTTTGCTCGACTACCCTGGTGGGTAAAGCTCCGCGGATAACCTTGTACCTGACAGGAAAGGGGAAAGTATTGGCGTTGCCTATGTCGCCCACAATGCGGGGGAACACGGTATCCAGCATGAGAATGCCGATTTCCTGCCCGTAGTTGGTGTAGCCGCCGCTGATCATCGTGACCGAAGCCTCCTTTTAATACTTGACCGACAGACCCGCACGCACCATTTCTTCCTTGATCACCGCCAGTTCCTGCGGCCGTGGCGGCACCAGGGGCAGCCTGACGTCGCCGACATCGATCCCCAGAAGATTGACGGCCGCCTTGACCGGCGTCGGGTTGGTGGTGATGAACATGGCCTTGAAGAGCGGCAGCAGGGCCAGGTGGCACGCGGCCGCCTTGGCGTTGTCGCCCGCCAGGTAGGCGGCAATCATCGCCTGCATTTGCGGACCGGCGATATTGCTGGCCACGCTTATGACGCCATAGCCGCCGATGGCCAGAACTGGCAGCAGCAGCCCGTCATCGCCGGAATAGAAAATAAAATCTGCCGGTGCATTACGGATTATTTCGCCCATCTGCTCCAGATTCCCGCTTGCTTCCTTGACGGCGACGATATTCTTTATCGCCGCCAACCGCAGGGTGGTCTCGGCCGATATATTCACATTGGTGCGCCCGGGTACGTTATAGACGATAATCGGGGTCTCGGCGACCGCCTCGGCGGCGGCGGCGAAGTGGCGGTACAGCCCCTCCTGGCTGGGTTTGTTGTAATAAGGCGCAACAAGGAGCAGGCCGTGCACCCCAAGGGCGGCTACCTGCCGGGATAGCTCAACGGTAGCTGCCGTATCGTTGGTACCGGCGCCGGCGATGACCGGGCACTTGTCCCCCACCGCTTCCAGCACGGTAGTAAAAAGCTGCAGCCGTTCTTTTACCGTCATGGTGGCTGCCTCGCCGGTGCTGCCGGCCACCACCAGGCCGTCCGAGCCGTTGGCGGCAAGCCAGCGGGCAAATTCCGCCGCCTGACGGTAATTGACTTTGTTGTCGCGGTCGAACGGGGTAACCATTGCTGTGAGCAGTCTGCCGAATTTAGCCATGATAATCCTCCCTATTGTTTTTTGGCCAGCAGGCCGTCGTGCAGGAGCTGGAGAGCGGCCGCCGTTTCTTCCTTGGCGACGATGCCTGATACTATGAACGGACCGGTGTAGGTATGCAGCACCTTAACCTTGCCGCGGCGGAGAAGCTCGACAAAGGAGCCGACAATGTCGGTTGTCGACGACCAATAGCCGACAAGCGAAATCTTGACACAATCCTTCACCTGGTCGACTATCTTAATGTTCTGCGCGCAGGTCTGGGCGAGAGCCGCCTCGATTTCGGACTGGGCGGCGATAATATCGATAGCTTGGTGAGATACACTTATAAAATCAGCATCCAGGCCGAGGCCGGCAAGGTGATCGAACACCCCCACCCCTTCGTCTGTTTCTTCCGTGGCCAGCCGCAAAAGACCGTAGTCGTTCTTGTGGGCCAACCCTACCGCCACCCGGCCCCGCAGGCGTTCTATCGTGCCGCTCTCATCGTTGGCGATAAGGGTGCCTTCCTCGTCGCTGAAGGTGCATTTGATCTTCAGCGGCAGCTTATGCCGCAGGGCGATTTCCACCGCCCGTGGATGGATGACCTTGGCCCCCTGGATGGCCATCTGGTATGCCTCCTGGTGGGAAATCGACGGTATGGTGTAAGCGGCCTTCACAACTCGCGGGTCGGCGGTCATGATGCCGTTGACATCGGTATAAATCTCCACCGCCGCCGCGCCGACGGCCGCGCCCACCGCCGCCGCGCTCGTATCGCTGCCGCCCCGGCCGAGGGTGGTGATATCACCGTTTTCGCTTACCCCCTGAAAGCCGGCGACGACGACAATGCGCCCGTTCCTCAGCTGAGCCTGGATATTATCGGGTTTGATTCTGATGACCTGAGCGTCGCCATGAGTCATGGTGGTAATTATGCCGGCCTGCTGGCCGGTGAGAAATACTGCATCAAGACCAGCTTTTTTCAGGGCGCCGACGACTATTACGCCGGCGACAATTTCGCCGCAGGCCATAATCATATCCTGCTCCCGCTTGCCGATCTCCTGGCATTCCTCCTTGGCCAGCGACAGCAGGGTATCGGTGGCATACGGTTCGCCGGCTCGGCCTGGGGCGGAAACGACGACAACCGGAAAGTAACCGGCAGCCTTGGCGGCCATTATCTTGGCCACAACTTGCTGACGGCGCTCCGGAGTGCTCACCGAGGTGCCGCCGAACTTTTGGACCAGTACCTTCACGGATATTCCCTCCTAGAGCAGGCGCTGGGCGATCAGTTGCTCAGCGATCTGGATGGCGTTCAGGGCTGCTCCCTTGCGGATCTGATCGCCGACCACCCACATATTGAGCCCGTACTGTACCGTGCTGTCTTCGCGGATACGGCCGACAAATACTTCGTCCCGACCGGCGGTAAAAGCCGGCATCGGATATACCTGGCCGCTCGGGTCATCCATCAGGGCTATACCGGGAGCCGCGGCCAATGCCTGTTGGGCGCCCTCCACTGTGAGTTTATGTTCCATTTCAAGGTTAATGAACTCTGAGTGGCTGCGAAGCATCGGCGCCCGCACCGTGGTGGCGGTAATCGGCAGATCCGGCAGGCGCATGATTTTCCGGGTTTCCAGGATAAGCTTCATTTCTTCCTTGGTATAGCCGTCGTCGGCGAAGACGTCAATCTGGGGTATGAGATTAAAGGCGATCTGATAATGTTTTTCCATTGAGGCCACCGGCAAAATTTCGGCCTTAGGCTGACGCCCGTCCAACAGATCCTTAAGCTGGGCATTAAGCTCGTCGAGGGCCGCCTTGCCGGCGCCTGAGACAGCCTGGCAGGTCGAGACAACCACCCTCTTGAGACTGGCTTTTTGGTGAATAGGGTTGATGGCCAGCACCATTATGATGGTTGAACAATTGGGATTGGCGATGATGCCGTTGTGCTTAGCAAGATCATCCAGATTGACTTCCGGCACAATGAGCGGTACGTTGGGGTCAAGCCGGAAGGTGCTGCTGTTGTCGATGACCACTGCCCCTGCCTTGACCGCTTCCGGCGCCATGACCTTGCTTATCGCGCCGCCGGCGAAGAAGGCCACCTGAATATCGCGGAAGGCCTCCGGGGTCGCTTCTTCCACCAAATACTCCTGCCCCCTGAAAGTGATCGGGGTGCCTACTTCCAGAGCCAGCAGCCGCAGCTTGCCGATAGGAAAGTTTCTTTTGGCCAGGACCTCGAGCAGTTCTGTTCCTACCGCGCCTGTCGCCCCTAGGATGGCGACATTATACTTTTCCACTTGCATCCTCCTCTGTGCCTGGCAAGGGGACGAATGCCTCCCCCCAGCGCAAGGCTGTTTCGCTATTGCATTCTCCAACCTTAATATTAAGCACAAATCGTACCAACCCCCGAAGTTCCCGATCTAGGCGGGATCAGGTTCTTGACGGCCATCGCCATGAATTCTAAAAATTGAAAGCATTACCCACACAAGCAGGTATTCCGCCATTCGGGTGAATTCTAGTTTTTAAAAAAAGGAATTAGCGGCGTTGACGGCAAATTCTAGAAGCGCCAGGTTTTTGCAGGAGGGATATTATGGCTTTAGAGGCTGGTATTGTCGGTTCCGAGCAGCAATGCCGCATGCTGCTCGATTTATTGACCGCCCAGAACGAACTGCATGTCAGCGCCGTGTTAGCGGTGACACCGGAACAAAATATCGGCCGGCGTTTCGGCCAGCAGCGGTCGCTTTTGGTTACATCATGGGAAGAACTGGCCGAACGGGCTCCGGCCATCGTGTTCAGCTTTCTGCAGCCGGCGCAGCTTCCGGCCGGCCGGCCGGCGGCCGACTTCGAACTCATCGGCGCCCGCACCACCCAGGCCTTATGCAGCCTGCTGCAGTTATTCGCGGATAAGTTCACCCGCAGCGAAGAACAGAGAATCAAGTTCCTCAGCGCGTTGAACTCCGTAACCGAGGGAATCCAGGTCATGGACGAGAGCGGTACCATCGAGTATGTCAATCCGGCTTTTTCGACCATAACCGGCGTCCATCCCTCCGAGCGCATCGGTAGTAACGTGTTCATGGTTTCTCCCGACGGCTCGGCCGCCCGCGTCCTCAAAACCGCCAGCGCCGCCACCGGTGTGCGCAACCAGTCGGTCGGCTCCTGCGCCGACGTCATATCCAACGGCGCGCCTATTTTCATCAACGGTAAGCTACGCGGCGCCGTCGTCGCCTTCCAGGAAGTCACCGATATCATCCGCCTTTCGGAAGAATTGCGCACAAGCAAAGCGCTTATCGAATCCCTCAGCCAGGAGCTGAACGCCAATAAATATACCTTCACCGATATGATCGGCGCCAACAAGAAGGTGCTGGAGGCGATAAATCTAGGTAAGCGGGCGGCCAAGAACGACTCGACAGTTCTCATAACCGGCGAAAGCGGCACAGGTAAGGAGATTCTCGCCAACGCCATTCATCACACCAGTCCCCGCTGGAACAAGCCCTTCATCACCGTCAACTGTGCCTCCATCCCGGATGCGCTGCTGGAAAGCGAGCTTTTCGGCCATGAAAAAGGCGCCTTCACCGGGGCGCACAAGGCCAAAGCCGGTAAGTTCGAGCTGGCCAACGGCGGCACCCTTTTCCTTGACGAAATCGGCGACCTGAACTTCGCCACCCAGGCCAAGCTGCTGCGGGTACTGCAAGAAAAAGAAATCGAGCGGGTGGGCAGCAACAAGCGGATGGCGATCAATGTGAAAATCATCGCCGCTACCAACAAAAATTTGCCGGTCCTGGTCAGCAAAGGCTTATTCCGAGACGACCTTTACTACAGGCTACAGGTCATAACCATAACTCTGCCGCCGCTGCGCGAACGCAAGGACGACCTGCCGCTGCTGGTCGGCCATATTCTCCGCAAAGTTTGCCGGGAAACCGGCCGGCCCCTCCTGCAGATCAGCGAGGCTGGCCTCGATACCCTGAGAGCCCACTCCTGGCCGGGGAATGTCCGGGAACTGCAGAATGTAATCACCAGGGCAATCATGATTTGCGACGGCGACGTCCTTCACCCCGGCAGTTTCCGTTTTCTCTTCAACGCAGCCACGGCCGAAGAGCGGCCTGAAGGCGACCAGATCATGCCGCTGCCTGAACTGGAAAAACAGATGCTCGGCCGAGCCCTCAAAACCTTTGGCTGGTCGACCGCCGGCAAGAAAGCTGCTGCCCGTCAGCTAAACATCTCGCTCGGGGCTCTTTATTACAAAATAAAGCACTATCAGCTCGTTAAAGAGTAATAATCGTCAACTGCAAAAAAGGGGCAGGCCATATAGCCTGTCCCTTTGTATACATTTCGTCGTTTTTTTCCAGGTTTGGCGGACGACACCGCATAATCTAAATGGCCCGCGATTTCCGCGGACCTTTGATACTACAAAGCTGAAATGCAGGTTGCACCAAGATTAATATAGGTATAGAATAATACCATTACTTTTAAAACCTGGAGATAAAATGGGCGAACATTTATCAAGAAAAGGCCTCCTGCATTTAGTTGTTGTCTACACCGTATGGAGCACTACTTATCTGGCGATGAGAGTCGGCGTTGACGCCGCAAACGGCTTTCCTCCCTTTGCCTTTGGCGCTTTGCGTGTGATAGTCGCCGCCCTTATTCTGCTGACGATCGCCTGGATTCAAAAACAGCGGATGATACCTACCCGTCAGGAGATTATGTCCCTGGTTGCGGTAGGAAATTTATTATGGCTGGGAGGAAACGGGCTCGTGCTGTGGGCCGAGCAATACGTCGGCTCGGGCTTCTCCTGCCTGATCGTTTCTTCGGCGCCGATTTGGGCCACGATAATCGAACTATTCTTCTACAAGAAGGCCCCGTCCGCTCTCCTGGTCTTTTCGCTGCTTGTCGGTTTCTCGGGCGTCGCCGTGCTCAGTGTACCCTCTATGGGTGGCGGTTCTTCCAATGACACTCTCGCCGTGATATCCTTACTATTGTCTTCCGTTTGCTGGTCATTGGGTTCGGTTTGCCAGAGCAGGCGGCCGGTAAACCTTGCCCCTCAGGTGATGTCCGGTTATCATCATCTGGCTGCCTTTTTCGGTTTTTCGCTTGTTTCTTTGGCACTCGGGGAACCCTTGCCGCAGCCCACGGGGGCGGCCTGGCTTGCATGGGGATACTTGGTGATCTTCGGATCGATTTTTGCGTTTACATCGTATGTTTTTGCCTTGCGGCTTCTGCCGATCAATATCGTTATGACTTACGCCTATGTAAATCCGGTATTGGCGCTCACTCTTGGCTGGCTGCTGCTGAGCGAACCGATCAGCGTCTGGACCTTGTTGGGAGCGTCATTGGTTGTCGTCAGCGTCTTCGGCATCTTCAGCGTCAAGCACCAGGTTAAACGGGAAGCGCCTGTTGCAGAGCGCACTTCCTTAAGCGAAGAAGCATAACTAAGACTTAAAACAAACGGAGCCAGGCAAATCAGCCTGGCTCCGTTTTCGACAATCCCCAATACCTATAAGCCCGGCAATCCGGGGCTTTTTGAAAATCTGGAGCTGATGACCGGGATTGAACCGCTGACCTTATCCTTACCAAGGATACGCTCTACCGACTGAGCTACATCAGCATTTGGCGAGCCCGGCAGGATTCGAACCTGCGGCCTTTTGATTCGTAGTCAAATGCTCTATCCAGCTGAGCTACGGACTCGCATATATTGAACAACCTTCCTCAAGAACCGTAAGCCAGTTTCTGTTCTAGGAAATCATTTATCTAACACCAGGCACGACGTACCTTGGTGTTCCCCTGCTCGGTTCCGTTTCCCTAACCGGGGTTCCCCTACCATAATTTGGGTTTCTGCCTCGTGGAGTTTACCGCTTTTCACTAGACCGTCGCCAGTCTACCCACTTTCTGTGCACTTTATGGCTACTTTCGGCTACGAGAGTCGATTTGGCCGTCGTCAGGACGTTGGCCCTGCCCCGCCTTGCGGCGGGCACGAACTTTACGGCCGTCACAGGCCGTGGCAGTCTGGACTTTCCTCAGTATTTTCATACCGCAATTTCCCGTTCTGGAGGAAGGTTGGACTTATTGGTGGAGGGGGGTGGATTCGAACCACCGAAGGCGATAGCCGGCAGATTTACAGTCTGCTCCCTTTAGCCACTCGGGAACCCCTCCGCTATAAATGGCGACCCCGATCGGATTTGAACCGACGATCTCCGCCGTGACAGGGCGGCATGTTAGACCACTACACCACGGGGCCGTGGTTGGCATGTGTACCATGGTGGGCGATGACAGGATCGAACTGCCGACATCCTGCTTGTAAGGCAGGCGCTCTCCCAGCTGAGCTAATCGCCCGTTTTAGATTAGAAATGCCAAGCGAGTTTCCTCGTTTGGCATTTGCATTTTGTGGTTGCGGGAGCAGGATTTGAACCTGCGACCTTCGGGTTATGAGCCCGACGAGCTGCCAGCTGCTCCATCCCGCGATGTGGCTCCTCGAGTAAGACTCGAACTTACAACCCCGCGGTTAACAGCCGCGTGCTCTACCATTGAGCTATCGAGGAATCAAACCGGCGACTACCTATCCTCCCGGGCCGTTTCCAGCCAAGTACTTTCGGCGTATGTGGGCTTAACTGCCGTGTTCGGTATGGGAACGGGTGGAACCCCACAGCTATCGCCACCGGA
>JAEZLU010000165.1 GCA_023415075.1 Bacillota bacterium | reverse complement strand
GCCGGCGCCGTGGAAAACTTTCCCTTGATACACATATACTATGTAGGCAGCCGAAAAAGAAACGGGGGGCTAGTTGTGACGATATGGGAACTACCGACTCCCGCCTTTCTCCTTGACCTCGACATCTTCGAAGCCAACCTTGGCGAAATGGCGACCCTCAGCCGGCAGGCCGGTGTCCAGCTTTGGCCAATGGTCAAAACCCACAAAAGCACCGCCATTGCCAAGCAGCAGCGGGAACACGGCGCCGCCGGCTTTCTCACCGGTACGCTTGATGAAGCCGAAACTTTGGTAAACTGCGGCTTTGAAGATATTATGCTTGCCTATCCGGTCGCCGGCCGCGAAAACATCGCCCGCGTTGCGGCTTTGGCCGGCCGGGCCCGTATCACCATCGGCCTCGACGGCCAGGCGGCGGCCCGCGACTTGGCGGCGGCCTTGGCCGACGCCGGCCTGACCCTTGACTATCTCATCATTATCGACTGCGGTCTCCACCGCTTCGGTGTGCCGCCGGTGGCCGCCGCCGACCTGGCGGCGGCCCTGGCCGGCTTCAAGCAGCTGCGCCTCCGGGGCATCGCCACCCATCCCGGGCAGGTCTACGGTGCCAGCGGTCCGGCTGAGGTGGCCGCCGTCGCCAGAGACGAGGTGGCAGCCCTGAACCAAGCCAAGGATAGCCTCCTGCAGCATGGCTTCGCCTGTCCGGTCGTCGCCACCGGCAGCACCCCGACCGCCCGCCCGGCGGCCGCCAGCGGCGTAGTCACCGTGCTGCGGCCGGGCAACTACGTTTTTTACGACAACTCCCAGGTGGCTCTCGGCGTTGTCCCTCCCGAGCGGTGCGCCCTTGCCGTCCTGGCCACCATCATTGCCCATCCCCGGCCGGACACCTTCATCATCGACGCCGGCAGCAAATGCTTCGGTCTCGACCGCGGGGCCCACGGCAGTGAGCTGACCACCGGCTACGGACTTATTCAGGGTCACCCCGAACTCACGCTGGCCGGGCTGTCGGAAGAAGTCGGCAAAGTGCGCATATTTGCCGCCACCTCCCTGGACGTCGGCGATAAAATTGCCGTTGTCCCCAATCACGCCTGTTCGGCCGCCAACCTAACCGGCTGGCTGGTCGGACACCGCCAGGGAAACCTCGAGGCTGCCATCGCTGTCGACATGCGCAGCAACTCCCGCCGGCGGTGGTCCGACTGAGCGGCGCCCGCAAATCGGCTGGCCCTGGGCTGCCCCAAATGATAAAATTATATCGTATAGCAAGGTAAACCGATAACACAGAGGAGCGAAAGCATGGCCAAGCTGGAATACCGGCTGCTCGACGAAGACGGCGGCTACCCTGTTCTCTACAGCTACGACGGCATTGATAGCGGCGAAATCGCCGCCCGATTCCTTTGTGACAAATTCATCAAAAACGGCCAGGTTTACACGAAGACCTCGGCCGCCATCGAGCCTCTCACCTATGTCGTCTATCTCGAACCGGCCAGTCCGGCCGAAAATGCCGGCACGCCCGTTCCCGCCGCCGGTCCTGGGGTCCTGCTGGAAATCCGCCAGGACTGGGAAGGGGACAACCCCGGCCTCATTATCGAAAGCCGGCAGCTTACCGACGCCATCGACATCGTTCTCCACCTCGGCAGCGACTACTTTTTCTGGCTGGGAGACGAATGGCTGAAAACCATGACCGTCCTCGACGAGGACCGGCAGGCCTACGTGCTCTACGCCAAAAAAACCGGCTAGCCCGGCAGGACCAGCACCGACGATTCTAAAGCAAGGAGGAATGGCCGTGAAATCGATCGCCCCAAAGGCCGCCGGCGAACCTGCGAACCCGAAAACCGCCAAGATGCTCGGCCTGTTCCTGGCTGCCGTGCTCGTCCTGACCCCCGGCTGCGGCAGCAGCGAAAACGAGCGGGCCGGCCACACCCATACCGACCGCAACAATGACGGCTACTGCGACGAGGACGGCGAACCCATGCCGGCAACCGGCAGCGGCAGCCGCTATTACGGCGGCCATAGCGGCTACTACGGCGGCTATTACAGCCTGCCCCACTACGGCGGCGGCAACCCCACCGTCAGCCAGCCCGGCGGCCCCAACCACCCGGCCGGCATCTCCAGCGGCACGCCCCACGGCGGCATCGGCAGCAGCCATACAGGCGGCGGCGGCTGATGGACTACGCCGTCCGGCGCGAGCAAATCTACCGGCCCCTGCGGGCCGAAGGCATTTTCACCTGGGACTGGCTGTACGGCCAGGAATACGCCCTGGCCGACCCGGTGGCCATAAGCGCCCGCGAACTTGAGGAATTACGGGCCGCCACCGCCGCCCTTGGGGCGATATACGCCAAAACCGTCGCCATTGTCCAGGCCGGCGACGATCAACTGCTGGCCGAACTCGGCCTGCCGGCCGCGGCCTTCTCAGCCGTCCGCCAGCCCTTTCTGGGCGGCGCCGCCACCCTCATTGGCCGCTTCGACTTCATCCGCAGTCCGGCCGGCTGGAAGATGCTCGAATTCAACAGCGATACTCCGGGCGGCATCGTCGAAGCCTTCTACGTCAATGGCCAGGTCTGCGCCTTTCACGCGGCCGCCGATCCCAACGCCGGCCAGCATAACCTCCTGGCCGCCGCCTTTGTCGCCGCCCGCGACTACTACCATAACCGGGGCCATCGCCTGGAATCGGTCGTTTTCAGTGCCCTCGACTGGCACAGCGAAGACGCCGGCACCACTCGCTACCTTCTGCAGGCCAGCGGCCTGCCGGCAACCTTCATGGCCCTGAAGGACCTGCGGCTCTTGGCCGACCGTCTCTGCTACCGCCGGGGCGATGATTTCGTGCCGATCGATCTCTGGTACCGCCTGCACCCGCTAGGGCTGTTGGCCGAGGACCGCGACGACGACGGCTACCCGACCGGCGCCTCCCTGCTTAGCCTTATCGCCGGCCGCCAGCTGGCCGTCATCAACCCTCCGGGCGCCCTCATAGCTCAGACCAAAGCCCTCCAGGCCCTCATCTGGGCCCTGGCCGAAAACGGTGAATTCTTCAGCTCCCAGGAAGCGGCGGCCATCGCCGCCCATATGTTGCCCACCTACTGCGAAAATCGCCTGGCCGGCCGCTCGCCCTATGTCGTCAAACCCGTCCTCGGGCGGGAAGGCGGCGGCATAACCATCCACACCGCCGACGGTGGCATCCTCCACCGGGACGGCGACAAGTATTACTGGGACCAGCCGATGATCTACCAACAGTACCAGGAACTCGAGCAACTCGAGACCGAGACGCTGGCCGGCCGCCAGACCGGCCGCCTGATCTGGAGCTGTTTCCTGATAAACGGCCAACCGGCCGCCGTCGGCGCCCGCCTCGGCGGCGCGATCACCGACGACATGGCCTATTTCGTGCCCGTCCGGCTGGCGGGCTGACCCAATCTAAAGGAGGCTGGTTACAGTGGCAAGTCAATGGGCTAACATCATGAACTTCCTGCTCTATTTGGGCATATCGCTGCCCATTCTCGGGCTGGGCGTCTACCTGTTCATGCTCACCACCCCTTATAACGAAAACAAACTCATCGCCGGCGGCGCTGAGTTCGGTGATCAGCAAAAAGTCCTGGCCGCCCAGGCCACCGCCTGGGACATCGGCGGCAAGATTCTCGGCCAGTCGGTTGTCCTGGCCTCGGCCATCTTCCACTCCGTCGGCCCGGTCGACCTTGTCATCTGGGGCCTGATCGGCGCCGTCTTCCAGGTTGTCGTCTTCTATCTGTTCGAACTCATCACCCCCTTCACCGTCCTCAAGGAAATCCCCCAAGGCAACGTCGCCGTCGGCATATTCTCGGCCTTTGTCAGCCTGGCCAGCGGCCTGATACTCGCCGCCCTCATCAGCTACTGAACAGAAAAAAACCGGCTGGC
>JAEZLU010000159.1 GCA_023415075.1 Bacillota bacterium | reverse complement strand
CAATGACTATATTGTCATCGACCCCAACAAAACCGACTTCCCGGAATCGACCGAACTTGTCCGCCGTATCTGCCACCGTAATTTCGGGCCAGGCTCGGACGGCATCCTGCTGGGCCCGACGCTAAACGGCGGCAAGATCGGCCTGCGGATCCTCAACCCGGACGGCAGCGAGGCCGAAAAGAGCGGCAATGGCCTCAGGATTTTCGCCCGCTACCTGTTTGACACCGGCTACGTGAAAAACCGCAAGTTCTCGGTCGTAACCCTCGGCGGCACGGTGCACGTAGAAATCATCGACGACCAGGCCCGCTTGATCAGAATAGATATGGGCGTCGCCAACTTCGTCAGCGACAGCCTGCCGGTAAGCGGCCCGGCCCGCGAAATCCTCAATCAGCCGCTGACTATCGGCGACAGCGAATACCATATAAGCTGCGTGTCGATGGGCAACCCCCACTGTGTCGCGCTGCTGCCCGCCGTCTCGGCCGGGCTGGCCAGAGAAATCGGCCCGCTCCTCGAACATCACGCCATCTTCCCCCGGCGCACCAACGTACAGTTTATGAAGGTGCTTGACAGAAGTAACATCCAGATCGAAATCTGGGAACGCGGCGCTGGCTACACCCTGGCCTCGGGCAGCAGCAGCTGCGCCGCCGCCAGCGTCGCCCACCGGCTGGGCCTGACCGGCCCGGCGGTCAAGGTGCATATGCCGGGAGGGGTAATCGATATCGATATCCGCGCCGACAAGCATGTGCTGATGACCGGCCCGGTAGCGGCGGTCGTGCGGGGAACGCTGCCGGCCGAATTCTTCCGCGACGCCGGCTTGTGAGAGGTAAGACTATGATTGAAATCGCCCCCGTCGGCCGCGAGGATCTGCCGCAGCTGGCGGCCCTGTTCACAGAACTGGTCGAAACCAAGACCGACCTTGCGGCCATGGCCGAGAACTTCAGCCTGATAAGCGGCGACCCCGGCTATATTCTCCTTGCCGTCAAAGACGGCCAGCAGCTTGTCGGCACGATAATGGGCATCGTCTGCCTGGATATGGTCGGCAGTTGCCGGCCGTTCATGGTAATCGAAAACGTCGTGGTCGCCGGCTCCCACCGCCGTCGGGGCGTGGCTGCCGCCCTTTTCCGCGAACTGGAAGCCCAGGCCCGTGAACGCCACTGCTATTACACCATGCTGGTAACAGCCGACTGGCGGCAGGAAGCGCTCGCCTTCTACACGGCTATGGGTTATGAGGCCGGCAAATTCCGGGGGCTCAAGAAGTACCTGCCGGCCCCCGGGGAGGAAAGCTGAAAAAAAAACAAGAACCGGCGCCTGCTGATAGCAGGCGCCGGTTTTGTTTTTTCCGCCGACCGGGCAGCTCTACACTAGCCGCCGGCGCTGAGGGGGATCACGTTAACCCTGTCGCCGTCCTCGAGAATGTAGTCCGGCAGCCGCCGTCGGCCGTTGACCAGCGCGAAATAGCCAATACCGGCCCCGGGCAGCGCCGTTTGGCCAAGCACCTCGCCGAGCGTCCGGCCGGCGGCCTCAACCTGCCAGAAGCCGTCTTCCGCCGCCGCCGGCTGGTGCTTCCTTATCACACCCAGGAAACGTATGCCTACGCTCACGCCATCCGCCACCCTTTCTCAGCCGGCCGGTATATAGGAAACAAACTCCTCCAGGCCCAGTTCCCGCAGTTTGGCGGCCGTCGGCACGCCCTGATCGTCCCAACCCCTCAGCCGGTAGTAGTCGTCAAGTATCCGCTCATGTTCGCAGTAGGGGGTCTGGCCTTTGCGGCCACCCACCAGCGCCGCCAGGCCCATTTTTTCCGGCAGCTGGTCGTCTTTGCGGCGGAGGCCGTCGCGCACGTTTATCAGCCGCTGCAAGGTATAACCGCGCTCGGCGCAGCGGACCATCTCCCTGACGTCCATGTCCCAGCCGGTCACGGCCTGCAGGCCGGCATGGATCTCGGTCAGCGTCAGGCCGGCGCCGCCGACCATAAACTTGCATAGCGTCAGATTGTTGTACAGGGCGCTGGTATTCTGATAGATAACGGCGCATTGCGCGGCGTCCTCGACCGAGAAGCGGTCCGGCGGACCGTCCATTTCAAGCTCGGGGTAGAACAGCCCGAGAGCGCTGGCCTGGGGATTGCCGCGCTCGTGGCAGGCGCCGATGGTCGAGGTGGCGTAATTGACCCCCAGGCCGAAGATCGCCCGTGGGTCGTGGGCCGGAAAGTCCAGGCCCTTGATCTCGACGGTGATATTCTCGGCCTCGTGGCCGACGGCCTTGGCGGCGCCGCGGATGCCTTCGCGGAACAGGCTGCCCAGGCCGTCCAGCCTGATGATCTGGCCGACCAGTTCGATGAGGACCCGGGGGTCGCCCCACTTTATCGCCAGGCCGCCGGTCTGCTCGGCAGTCAGCCAGCCGGCCTCGTAGCACTCCATCAAAAAGCCGATGAACGCCCCGGCCGACACGGTGTCCACCCCGCCGCGGTTGCAAAGGTCGTTGGCTTTGCAGACCGCCGGCAAATCGTCCACCAGCAGGTTGGCCCCCATCATGCCGATGGTCTCGTATTCCGGCCCGTTGCCGACAAGCTTCTCGCCGTCCGACAACTCGCACTCGATATGGCGATGGCAGCCGACCGGGCAATTGATGCAGGGCAGCGGCTTGACCTTGAGCTGCTCGGTATAGCAGGGCGCTCCCAGCATAGCCGCTCCCTTGTGCCAGATATCGCCCCGCCAGTACCTGATCGGCGTGTCGCCCATCTCCTCGAAGGGCACCATAACAATCGGCGTCCCATGGGCCCGGAAGTCTTTGCCGGCTTCGTACAGCTGCTTGAAAATCTCCTTGCTGATCTCGGCTGCTTTAGCCGGCTCAGCGAGCGGCACCTCTTTGGTGCCCCAGGCAGCGACCGCCTTGAGATTTTTCGAGCCCATCACCGCCCCGGCGCCGCCGCGGCCGGCGAACGAGTGGCCGTCGCAGGTGATGCAGGCGATCGGGTTCAATATCTCGCCGGCCGGGCCGATGTTGAGGGCGTTAATTCGCCGGTCGCCCAGCTCCTCCTTGATAAGCTCAGAGGTCCTTATCGTGTCCTGGCCCCATAGTCTGGCCGCATCTTTGAACTCCACGCCGTTATCGTGGATGAAAAGATACACCGGCTTTTCCGCACGGCCTTCGATAACCAGCAGGTCGTAACCCGTCTTTTTGAAATATGGTGCCCAGTGGCCCGTCCCGGCCGAGTCGAGGAAGGTCTTGGTTATCGGGCTCTTGGTTATCACGCTCCACTTGCCGTTGCCGGGAAAGCTGGTGCCCTGCAGGGCGCCCACGGCAAATATCAGCTTGTTCGCCGGCGACAGCGGCTCAGCCGCGGGCGGCGTTTCCTCCAGCAGCACCTTGGCTCCCAAGGCGGCGCCGCCGATCAGCTTGCGGAAGGTTTCCTCCGGGATGTCGTCGGCACGGTAGGTTTGGTCCGACAGATTGACCCGCAGCATTTTTCCCCAGTAACCGTACATGTTTTACCCTCCCGTTTTCTCTAAGTTTTTTTCTGTAGCCAAACCCTAGCGGGCCAGCATGAACACCGACAGCGTCAGGCCGCCGCAGCCGTTGCGGGTCCAATGTCCGTAACCGTATTCGCCGAAGGTCAGCGCCCCGGCAAACGGCAGCTCGCCCACCGTCGCCTTGATCCCGGCCACCACCTCGTCCATCCGGTCGCCGATGCCTATCGACCGGCCGGCGCAGTGGATGAGGAACAGCGCCCCCGGCTCGCCTCCCAGCCTTGCTTTGGCCTCGGCCACCGCCGC
>JAEZLU010000082.1 GCA_023415075.1 Bacillota bacterium | reverse complement strand
TCAAATGAGGGAGGAAGGAACGTGTCGAGAAAAGACGGTTTACATGAAGACCTGCACCGCGGGTTGAAGGAGAGACACATCCAGCTCATCGCTCTCGGCGGTGCGATCGGTGTAGGCTTGTTTCTCGGTTCGGCATCGGCGATAAAGACGGCCGGGCCGGCTTTGATGCTTTCGTACCTGATCGGCGGCATAATCATCTTCTTCATTATGCGCGCTCTCGGCGAAGTTGCGGTAGCCTACCCGGTGTCCGGCTCTTTCAGCGCCTACGCCAACAGGTTTCTCGGGCCGCTCGCCGGCTACATTACCGGCTGGATGTACTGGTTCATGTGGGTGGTGACCTGCATGGCCGAGATCACGGCGGTCGGCGTGTATATGCAGTTCTGGTTCCCGGAATTGTCTCAGTGGATTCCGGCACTGGCGGCGCTGGTCATAATGACCGTGGTCAACCTCATCGCCGTCGAGGCCTATGGCGAGTTCGAGTTCTGGTTCGCCCTGATCAAGGTAGTCACAATTGTGGTGATGATCGTCGCCGGCCTGGCGATGATCATCTTCGGCCTCGGCAATAACGGCGTGGCCATCGGCATAGCGAATCTCTGGTCTCACGGCGGCTTTTTCGTCAAGGGCCTGCCCGGCATGGTCCTGGCGCTGGTCATGGTCATGTTCGCCTACCTGGGGATCGAGCTTGTCGGCGTTACCGCCGGCGAGGCCAAAGACCCGGAAAAAACCCTGCCGGCCGCCATCGACAAGGTGTTCTGGCGGATACTCATCTTTTATGTCGGCGCCCTGTTCGTCATCATGTCGCTGTATCCCTGGAACCAGCTGGGGACGATCGGCAGCCCCTTCGTGCTGACCTTCGAAAAGCTGGGCGTGCGGGCCGCTGCCGGCATCATCAACTTCGTAATCCTGACGGCGGCGCTGTCGTCCTGCAACAGCGGCATCTTCAGCACCGGCCGCATGCTGTATAACCTGTCGCTGCAGGGGCGGGCCCCCGAGTTCTTCGGCAAGCTCAGCAGCCGCAAGGTGCCAATGAACGGCATACTTGTATCGTCGCTCTTCCTGCTGATCGGCGTCGTTCTCAACTACCTAGTTCCCGGCAAGGTTTTCACCTATGTGACCAGCATCGGCACGTTCGGCGCCCTGTGGGTGTGGGCGATCATCGTCCTGGTGCAGATGAAATTCCGCCAGGGCCTGACGCCGGCGGAGCAGGCCAGGCTCAAATACCCGATGCCCGGTTATCCGTTCGTAAACTGGCTCTGCCTGGCCTTCCTGGCTTTCGTGGCCGCGGTGATGTGCTTCGATCCGGATACGCTTGTGGCGATGATCGTCGGCCCCATCTGGCTGGCCCTGCTTGTAGGCACGTACTACCTGCTGGGCTGGAATAAGGCTGCCGGGAAGGAGTCCGAAGGCGGCAAGGCCTAACAGCGAAGCGATAAAAGGAGGTCTGGAAATGATTATCGGGGTTGCCAAGGAGATCAAGAACAACGAGAACCGGGTGGCGCTGACGCCGGCGGGGACGGAAACCCTGAAAAAGGCTGGCCATAGCGTGCTTATCGAAAAGGGGGCCGGCGGCGGCAGCGGTTTTTCCGACGATAGCTACGCGGCGGCCGGCGCCGATATCGTCGCCGACAAGCGGGCCTTGTTCAACGAAGCCGAGATGATCATGAAGGTCAAAGAACCGCTCAAGCCCGAATATGACTTTTTCCATGCCGGCCAGATCCTCTTCACCTACCTGCACCTGGCGCCTGAGCCCGAACTGACGAAAGCCCTGCTGGCCAAAAAAGTCATCGGCATCGCCTATGAGACCATCGAACGCAACCATACGCTGCCGCTGTTGACGCCGATGAGCGAAGTGGCCGGACGGATGGCCGTGCAGGTCGGCGCTCGCTGCCTCGAGAAGCCGTTCGGCGGCAAAGGCATCCTCCTCGGCGGTGTGCCTGGCGTCGAGCCGGCCCAGGTTGTCATAATCGGCGGCGGCGTCGTCGGCTTCAACGCCGCCAAAATGGCTGTCGGCATGGGGGCACGGGTGACGGTCATCGACCGCTCGGCCGACCGGCTGGTGTACCTGGACGACGTTTTCAGCGGCCGGGTCACCACCGTGATGTCCAACAGCTATAACATCGCCGCCTGGGCAAAGAAAGCCGACCTCTTGATCGGCGCCGTCCTGCTGCCGGGCGCCAAAGCGCCCAAGCTGGTGAGCGAGGAGATGGTCAAGACGATGGAGGCCGGTTCGGTCATCGTCGACGTGGCCATCGACCAGGGCGGCTCGGTGGAAACCATCGACAGGGTGTCGACCCATGACAACCCCACCTATATCAAGCACGGGGTCGTCCACTACTCGGTGGCCAACATGCCGGGGGCGGTGGCCCGAACTTCCACCCTGGCCCTGACCAACGCCACCATCGAGTACGCCATGAAGATCGCCGACCTGGGCTGGCGGGACGCCCTCAGGGCCGACGCCGGCTTCGCCAAGGGACTGAACGTCTTTGACGGCAAAGTCACCTTCAAAGGCGTCGCCGAAGCCCACAAGCTGCCGCTTACGCCGGTGGCCGCCGTCCTTGACTGACGGGTGCCGGCCGGATACGAAAGATCTCCCCGGCTTGGCCCGGGGAGATCTTTTTAATGTTTGCAAATATATGCCATTATTGCAATAATATTATTATACGGTTTGGTCGCCCGGCGGCGCGGCCGGCCGCGGCAACAGCGGGAAAAGGGAGTGGGGGACATGAAGATTACGGTGGCGGTCGACAACTGCATACTGCCGAAGGCGAAAAAGCCCTTGCGGGCCGAACACGGCCTGTCACTGCTCATCGAGACGGCGGCCGGCAAGTATCTCTTTGACACCGGCCAGACCGACACCGTCGTTTATAATCTTGGCCTGCTCGGCGTCCATCCCCGGGACCTTACGGCGGTCATTCTCAGCCACGGCCATTACGACCACACCGGCGGCCTGGCGGCCGTCCTCGGCCAGGCGGGCCGGCAGCTGCCGGTCTACTGCCACCGCGGCGTTTTCAGCCCGCGCTACGCCGTCGACGGCAGCGCCGTCCGCTATGCAGGCCTGCCGTGGGCCGAGAACCACCTGGTCTCGCTGGGGGCGGACTTCCGGCTGGTCGACGAGCCGCTGGCCCTGACGCCTGAGCTTGTCATAAGCGGCCCCGTACCCCGGGTCACCGGCTACGAGACCGGCGACGCCCACCTCAAGGCGGCGGCCGCCGACGGTGGCTGCGACTGCCGGCAGGACACCGTGCCGGACGATATGGCGATTTACCACAAAGGCGACAAGGGCCTGACGGTCATCAGCGGCTGCGCCCATTCCGGCATCGTCAACGT
>JAEZLU010000042.1 GCA_023415075.1 Bacillota bacterium | reverse complement strand
CGGCAGGGTCGCCAGCAGCACCTTGCCGATGGCGGTGGCGTGGGCCGGGATACGGTAGCCGATGGTGGCGACGACGCTGACGTCGCGCGAGCCGTGGTGCTTGGCGATATACACCACATGCCGCCCGTCGAGGACGCCGGCGTGGGTGGTCTCGCCGAACTCGTCGCTCAGTTTTTTGATGCCGAGGGATATCTCACGGGCGATGTTGGTGTTGTTCATGCAAGTGGCGCTTAGCTGGATTAGCTTGAGGCCGGGGTAGTATACCCGGGTTTCGGTATCGTAGTCGATGTACTGGCTGTGAACGAGGTCCTGCAGAAGGAGCGACAGCGAACTTTTGGGGATGTCCATGTGGCGGAGGATGGCGGTAAAGTTCGGGGGCCGCTGGCTTTTGGCGATAAATTCGATGATGGCCAGCGTCCGGTACGCCGACTTGACCTGTAGCTGATCGTTGACAGACATGCTTTCCCTCCTCGGGCGGGTATCCCGCCGCAGCTCATCAATTGTATTCCCTAAAGAGGCGGTTATCCCTGCCGGGGGTGGGGACAAAAAAAGGGCCCATCACTAGGTGATGGGCCTGGGTAAGGGTTATCGAGGCTAGATTTTCGGCAGGACGCCGGGTATGACCCAGGCCTGCAGGAGGATGATGACGGCTACGAAGACCAGCAGGTAGATGGAATACCTGAGGGTCAGCCGGAAGATGTCGGTCTCGTGGCCGACCAGGCCGGTGGCGGCGCAAGCCACGGCGATCGACTGCGGCGAGATGAGCTTGCCGATATCGGCGCCGAACAGGTTGGCCGAGATGGTAAGCATCGGGTTGAAGCCGAGCTGGGCGGCGGTAACCTGCTGCAGCTTGCCGAAGAGGGCGGCCGAGGAGGTCACCGAGCCGGTCAGGAAGACGCCCAGGTAGCCGATGACCGGCGAGAAGATCGGGAAGGCCATGCCGGTATAGGCGGCGAAGGCCAGGCCGAGGGTGTAGGACATGCCGGAGTAGTTGGCCAGAAAGCCGATGCCGAGCACCGAGCCGAGGGTGATGAGCGAGTACATCAGCTGTTTGAAGGTCTTGACAAATACGCGGACGCCGGTGGCCGGACCGAGGCCGAGGATCACCATGGAGATGAGCGACGAAACCAGCATGGCCGTGCCGGGGGCGGCGAAGAAGTCCCAGCGATAGTTGGCGGCGTACTTGGCCGGAGCGGCAACAACCGGGGCCGTCCGGTAGACGATGCCGTCAAGGCCGGGCCAGGAGGGAATCATCACGAACCATTTGAGGTCGTTGGCAACCCAGGCTTTGAAGGACGGCATGCTCCAGATGCCCATGACGATCATCAGGACGAGGAAGGGCGACCAGGCCTTGATTATTTCGCCGGCGTTATAGGTGGTCGCCGTTTCCTTGGCGACATCGACGTCGCCGGGGAAGCGCCAGATGGTCTCCGGATGCCAGAACTTCAGGAAAACGCCCAAGCAGATCATCGACACGAAGGAGGAAAGGATGGCCGGCAGCTCCGGGCCCATGGTTGTGCTGACGAAGTAGTTGGTGGCGGCGTAGCTGATGCCGGTTACCAGGGCGGCCGGGGCGACGCCCATGACGTTTCTCCAGCCGGCCACCACCCACAGCATGAAGAAGGGGATTACGAGGGCCATGATGGTCATATCCCAGCCAATGGCCTGGGACACGATGAGAGGCTTGATTTCGGTGACGGTCGACATCATGAAGGTCGGGGTGCCGATCGGCCCGAAGGGAACAGGCGGTGTGTTGGCGACAAGACAGATGACGGCTGCCGGCAGGGCCGGGAAGCCCAGACCGATGAGCATGGCGGCCGCGACCGCGACTGGCGCGCCCTGGCCGGAAACGCCCTCGATGAAGGCCGAGAAGCAGAAGGCCACGAGGAGGGCTTGCAGCCGGCGGTCGGTGGACAGCGAGGAGATAGAACTCTTAATGATTTCGAATTTGCCCGACTCTACGACCAGGTTGTAGAGGAAGACGGCGGTGAGGATGATCCAGCCGATCGGGTAAAGGCCTGTCGTGACGCCGAGAGCCGCCGCCGAGACGGCGACACCGACCGGCATGCCGTAGGCGAAGACGACGATGGCGATTGTCAGCAGCAGGGTCGATACGCCGGCGATGTGGCCTTTCATCCGTTTGACGGCCAGCGCCCAGAACAGATAGAAGATCGGGATGGCGGCCACCAGCGCGGTAAGGCCAAGGCTGCCGCCGACGGCTGCGTAATTATGGTACCACTGCACTCACATCACTACCTTTCAGTTTTGAAATCAGCCAGCCGGACCCGGCGGCCGGCTCTTTCCCTGGTTTATCGGGGTGCGCTTGTGCAAAAATTCACTCTTTTCGCGGTAAAAGAAGACGGTGCTTGCTAGGCCGCCGTCAAGGCCGGTCAGACATACAGGATGAGGGCCATGAATTCGAGGGTGGTGGTGCCGGTGTTTTCGATGGAATGGAACTGGCCGTTGTCGGTAAAGACGACGTCGCCCTTCTTGACGACAGTTTTCGTGCCGTTGTCGTCGACCGTGCCTTCGCCGGCGATGATGTAATAAGCCTCGATGTCGCCGCTGTGCTGGTGCCAGCCCAGAGAGCAGCCCGGCTCAAGGATGTTACGGGCGAACAGGCGACCCTTGCCCTGGAGCTGTTCGGTTTCAAGCACCTTGGTGACTTTGAAGTCGCCTTTGCCGCCGAAACGGTTGGGGAAAACGTCGGTAGTTAACTCGCTGGCCCGTTTGATCATGGTAGCACCTCCTGATAAATTGGGTAACGCGACTTGCTTGTCCACTTTTTGTTCTCTTGGCCTCACCTCATTAACCGGTTCTTACCCGCCCGGATATCGCAAAAAGCCCGGCAAGGCGACGTTTCCGCGAGGAAATTTCTCAGCCTGATGGCAGGTGTCCATCGGCCGTCGATTTGCCGGGCTTAATGCAAGGCTCGCCTCCGTACAGGCGACGTTTGGCATTAACAGGTGTTTTGAATTGTCAGCTTATCCTGGCGCGCATATAGCGGGTTGAGCGGTGGCGGTTCAGATGAACTCTTTGACGCAGTCGACGGCCGCGCCCATCGAGCAGTCGGTGTTTTTCTCGCAGACGATGTCGATGACATACGGTTTCATGGATTTGGCCGCTCTGGCAAGGGCACCCTTAATGTCTTCGGGTTTGGTCACCCGTTCTCCTGCGCAGCCGAAGCCTTCGGCCACCTTGATGTAGTCCATGACCCCCTGGTTTTCATCCATGGCCACGGCATACTCGTAGCCGTAGGCGTACTTCTGGTTCTGACGGATGAGACTGAGGAAGGCGTTGTTGACGATAACGACGATTACCGGCACGCCGTAGTTGGCGGCGACCGCCAGCTCTTCAACCAGGAAGGTGAAGCCGAAGTCGCCCATGACGGCCACGGCGTGTTTGCCCGGGTTGGCGAGCTTGGCGCCGAAGGCGGCCGGAATGTCGAAGCCGAGGGTGCCGGCGCCGCCCGAGGGCAGGTACAGGCGCGGCTTGTTGACGTCCTGCAGCTGGCCGGACCAGATCTGATTGAGGCCGCAGCCGGTGGTGAACATGGCGTCGTCTTTGAAGAATTCGTTAAGTTCTTTGTAGACGCGGTGCGGTTTGATAGGCACGCTGTCGTAGTCGGTTTTCCGCTTGAGTTCGGCCCGCAGGGCCGGCAGGCCGGCAACGCGGTCGTCGGTCTTCCGTTGCCCCTCTTTGCCGGCGACTTCGATGAGGGCTTCGAGGGCGTATTTGGCGTCGGCGACAATGCCGAGGTCAGGCTTGAAGATTTTGCCGATTTCTTTGGGCTCGACGTTGATGTGGATGAATTTGCGATTGCCCTGGTAGACCTTGATGTTGCCGGTGTGGCGGTCGGTAAAGCGGCAGCCGATGCCGATAATGACGTCGGAGTCGACGAATACTTTGTTGCCGATGGGCTGGCCAACCTGGATGCCGGCGTGGCCGGCGTTCAGGGGATGGTCGTCGGCAATGCCGCCCTTGGCCATATAGGTGGTGATAACCGGCAGCTTCATCATTTCGGCGAATTTGACGCATAGGTCGGTAGCTTCGGCCAGGACTACCCCGCCGCCCATGATGAGGGCCGGGCTCTTGGCTTCTTTGAGCATGGCGACGGCTTTGCGAATGTCGGCCATGTCCGGGCGGGGATTATCCCAATTCAGCGGCTTATATGCGTCGGCGTCGAATTCGATCTCGACCAGTTGGACGTCGAGCGGCAGGTCGATGAGGACGGGGCCGGGTTTGCCTTCCTTGGCGACTTTGAAGGCGGTCTGCATGACGTCGACGATCTTGGCGGCGTCGGTGACGCACCAGGTGGCTTTGGCAATAGGTTCACAGATCTTGGCGATATCGACGCACTGGAAGGCATCTTTGCCGAGCTGGGCGGTGACGGCCTGGCCGGTAAGGGCGATGAGGGGGATGGAGTCGATGTTGGCGGTGTATATGCCGGTGACGAAGTTGGTGGCGCCGGGTCCGGAGGTACAGAGGGCGACCGACATCCGGCCGCTGGCCCGGAAATAGGCATCGGCGGCGTGAACGGCCGCTTCTTCGTGCCGCATGCAGTAATGTTTGATCTTCGACTGGCCGAGATATTTGTATACCGGGTTGATGCCTGCGCCGGGGATACCGAAAGCATCGGTGATGCCTTCTTTTTCGATAATCTTGACGATGGCTTGGGCGGCAGTCATTTTTTCTTTGGCCATTTCTTTCATCTCCTACTGTTATTCTTATGAGGTGTACTGTCAGCCAAGAGGTCGGTATTAGCTAACTCATACCTCCTCTTTCCCATATTTCTGCTTATTACAATTATAAGCCAGCCCTTATGGCAGGGTAAAATTGATTTTCAGAATATTGTGTATGCGTTTAACTTATAATGGCCTAGGTA
>JAEZLU010000024.1 GCA_023415075.1 Bacillota bacterium | reverse complement strand
TTGCGGTCGAGCATGATCGGCAGGAAGCGGCTGAGGTTGAGGTAGAAGCCTTCCCGCCGTTTGGCGTCAAGGGGACTTTCGCCTTTCAGGCGGGGTATTTCGGCGACCGCTTCCCGGTAGCGGGCGGCAAGGTACTCGCGGGGGCGGACTGCTTCGAGAAGGGCCGGCGAGAACCAGTCGAGGATGCCTTCGGCGACCGTGGTCCGGCAGCCGAAGGAGGCTATCCAGGGGAAGGTATTAATGTCCAAAAGGTCTTCGTGGGCGAACCAGGAATAACCGCCGAAGACTTCGTCGGCCGATTCGCCGGACAGGGCCACGGTGGCGTCGTTTTTCATGGCTTTGAACAGCAGGTACATCGAGGTTTCGATCTGGCCGTAGGCCGGATGGTCATGGGCAAGCATGGGGACAAGCAGGTTGTCTAGAAGGGCGCCGGTGTCGACGATTATGTCGTGGTGGCGGGTGCCGGTGTATTCGGCCACCCGGCGGACCCAGGGGGTGTCGAGGCTGTCGTGGATGGCGCTGGTGGCGAAATAGCGGCTGCTTTCCTCAAAGTCGACCGAGTAGGTGTGGAGCCGGCGGCCTTCGCGGGCGAATTCACCGGCCGCCAGGGCGGTGAGGCCGCTGGAATCGAGGCCGCCGGACAGCATGGTGACTACCGGGACGTCGGCGACAAGCTGCCGGCCGACGATGTCGCGGAGGAGGCCGCGGACCCGCTTGGTGGTGGTGGCCAGGTCGTCGGTATGGGGGGCGCTTGTGAGCGACCAGTAGCAGGTGTCGCGGCGGCCGTGGCGGTCGAAGACCAGGCGGTGGCCGGGGCGGACCTCGGCGACGTCCCGGAAGAGGCCGCTGCCGGGGATGTGGAGCGGAAAGAAGTTAAAGACTTCGGCAAGGCCGTTGGCGTCGATGGCCGGCTCGATCAGCGGGTGGGCCAGCAGGGCCTTGAGTTCGGAGCCGAAGAGGACGGCGCTGCCGCGCTCGGCGTAGAAGAGGGGCTTGACTCCCAAGTGATCACGGGCCAGCAGCAGCTGCTCTTTGTGGCCGTCCCACAGACCGAAGGCGAAGATGCCGTTAAGGTGGCTGACGCAGTCGTTCTGCCACTCCAGGTAGGAACGCAGGAGAACTTCGGTGTCGGAGTGGGAGGTGAACTTGTGACCGCGGGCGATGAGCTCCCGCCGCAGCTCGCGGAAGTTGTAGATTTCACCGTTGTAGGTGAGGACGTAGTCGTGGCCGCCCTGCCGGCAGACCATCGGCTGAACGCCGCCGGCCGGGTCGATGACGATGAGGCGCCGGTGGCCGAGCGCCGCCCGTGGCGACAGCCACAGGCCCTCGGCGTCGGGGCCGCGGTGGCGTATGGTGTCGATCATGGCGCTGACGGCCGGGCCCTGGTCGCTGAGATCGCGTTGCCAGTCCAGCCAGCCGGCGATTCCGCACATAGACAACCCTCCTTGATGCCGTTTGGCCGTGTATTTTGGTCTCTACCATATATTCTGCGCCGGCAGCGTTGCGGTTAGCCGAGTAAATGACAGGCAACGGTACGGCAGGTTATGAAAAAAGGCTCGCGTCCTTGAGGACGCGAGCCTTAGAGCAGTGTGTTCAGACGGAAAATATGTGAGTGTGGATGACGTCTTTGAGCAAGGCGGCGGCAGCGCCGACCGGCGAGCTTTTGCCGCCAAGCACGGTTATCTGGCCCATGGTATCGGTGGTGTAGGTGATGCCTTTTTCCGAATAGTTTATGGTGGCAAGGGGGTGATTTTTGTCGAGGGCTTTCGGGCCTACCGACAGGGTGACTTTCCCGCCGGCCAGTTCGGCAGTGGCGACAAGCTTGAGGACAGTGCCGTTTTTGGCCGCGCGGTCGATGTCATCATAAGTTATCTTGGTGATGCCGGTCACCGGCACGTCGTCGATGCCGAAGCTTGTCTTGAAGAGGGTGTTGGCAACCAGGATTATTTTGTTTCTGGTGTCATAGCCTTCGACGTCGAGGGTGGGGTCGGTTTCGGCGATGCCCATCGCCTGCGCCTCTTTCAGAGCGTCGGCGTACGAGGTTTTTTCGAAATACATTTTAGTGAGGATGAAGTTGGTGGTGCCGTTGAGGATGCCTTCGATGGCGGTTATGTCGGCGCCGACGGTGCTGAATTTGCCGATGTCGAGGGTGGGCAGGGCGGCGCCGGTAGCAGCACTGATAAACAGGCGGCTCCTGCTGGCGGCGGCCAGCTTGTTTAATTCGGCGAAATGAAGCACGAAGGGCCCTTTGTTGGCGGATACGACGTCCATGCCTTTGGCGATGGCGGCGGTGACAAAGCTGTAGGCCGGTTCGCCGGTTTTCAGGTTGGTGGGGGTCGTTTCCACAAGGGCATCGAAGGAATAGTTTTCGATGGCGGCTACGCCGGTAAGACCTTTCTGTCCGTAACCGGGAAAGTCCTCCGGCCGGCCGCCGGCCGTCAGGAAGTCGAGAAAAGCAGGCAGGGGCAGGCCGCCGTCGCCGGCATGGGCCGCGCCGCCGACGTCGACTACGCAGCCCACTTCGATATTGAGGCCGTGTTTGGCGCGGATGGCGGCGGCTCTGTCGGCGACCAGCCGCAGAAAGGACCGGCCGACGTTTCCGGCGCCGCAGACGATGAGTTTTTTGGTTTTCATTTATTTGTAGCTCCTTGTGACAAGGTTGTTGTAAACCGAGCCGTCGACGACTGCCTCGATTATTGCTGGCCCGGCCACGGAAAAGGCTTTGGGCAGGGCGGCCGCCATTTCGCCGGCGTCGTGGACTTTAAAGATAGGCGCCCCCAGGAACTTGTCGGCGGCGAAATAGTCGCCCTGGTAGAGGTCGGTACCGTACTGGGGCACCTGGCGCCAGTTTTGCTTGACTTCGATGAGGCTGAGGTTGCGGTCGCTCAGGACGATGACGACGACGTTTATTCCCAGCCGGCGGGCCGTCATCAGTTCGCCGCAGTTCATAAGGAAGCCGCCGTCGCCGGTGATGCAGGCGACCGGGCTGGCCGGCCGGCAAAGTTTGGCGCCGATGGCGGCGGGAATGCCGAAGCCCATCGTCGACCAGCCGTTGGTCATGATGAAGCGGTTGGGCTCATCGACCGGCCAGAGCTGGCCAAGCAGGTGTAAGTGAGCGCCGACGTCGCCGGTGATCAGCCCTTCCGGCGGCAAGTGACGCCGCAGGACGGCAAACAGTTCGGAGGGGGTGAAGGTATCGGCCGCCGGGGTAAGCGAGCGGAAAAGATTTTCCCGGTGGGCCTTCAGCTCCTGCAGGTCCCACGCGTATGCCGGCAGCGTCCGCGCGTTCAGGTAGGCCAGGGAGGCCGCCAGGTCGCCGGTAACTTCGCAGGCTACTTTGTAATCGGCGGTGATGTCGGCCGGTTCGCTGTCGATATGGACAAGCGGCACCGCCGGCATCCAGGATTCGTAGTTGAACTCGATCGGATCGTAGCCGAGGCCGATGACCAGGTCGGCGCTGCGGTATATGTTGGCGACGAGGTCGCTGTTGGCGTGAAAGAAGACGCCGGCGTAGCAGGGATGGTCGCCGGGGATAAGCCCTTTGGCCATTGGTGTCAGTACCACCGGGATGTTGCTTTTGCCGGCGAATTGACGCACGGCCTGTACCAGGCCGAGGCGGGCGGCCGACAGGCCGATGGCCAGCAGGGGCCGGCGGGCTTTTTTGATGAGTTCGAGGGCTGCGGACAGGTGTGCGGTGTCCGGCAGGGGTGCGGCCTTAGGCTGGCAGGCGGTGACAAGGCTGTCGTCACCGATGGCCGCTCCGTCGATGTCGGACGGCAGGCCGATATGAACAGGGCCCGGCGCCTCGGCGGTGGCGACGGCGACCGCCTTGGCGAGGGTTTCCCGGAAGTTGGCCGGCGACATTCTGGCGGTCCATTTGGTGAGCGGCCGGAAAAGGGCCTGGTGGTCGATATTCATCTGGACTTTACGGCCGACGTCGGCGTCTTTGACTTCGGTCGTGAAGGCGATCAGGGGTGACCGGTCCAGGAGAGCGCCGCCGACTCCGGTCGCCAGGTTGGTGGCTCCCGGACCGAAGGTGGCGTGGCAGACGCCGGGTATGCCGGTCAGGCGTCCGCATACGTCGGCCATCATGCCGGCGCTTTGTTCGTTCGATACTAATACGAATTCGACGCCGCTTTTGCGCATCGCTTCCATATAGGGAATCGACGGACCGCCGGGGATGCCGAATACGTGCCTGACGCCCATCTCGCGGAGTGACTTGATCAGTTGTTCGGCTAGTGGTGCCATGGTTTTCTCCTTTGCTATGGTACATCGGGAACGGTTACCTGTTTTCGGCGCGTTGGCACCGATTTCCTGCCCCGGCACCGGCAAATAAAAAACGTGGCCCACGGCGGGCACACGTTTTTTCTTGCTTTGTCGTTCGGTCGGCTTAGGGCTGCGCGGCCGGTTTAGCGGGGGGTATCGCCGATGAAAAGGTCAAGCAGGTCGAACCGCCGTTCACTGTGGTAGCCGGTATAGGTGTTGTTCTGCCATTGACGGGTGCGGGGCTGGCCGTGGAAGGCAGCGATGGCTTCGAGGCAGTCGCCGACGATGGTGTCGATAATTTTCGAGGTGTGGATATGATTCTTGATGGAGGAACCCAGGCGATAGTGGGGTATGATGGTGGCCACGTCGATTTTGAGCTTGGCCTGTCTGGCCAGGGCCATGACAACGGGCGGAACGGCTATTTCCCGCAGGGGTATGGCCTCGAGCAGGCGGCGGGAGACGGCGTGCGGTCCGTGAGCGGTGGTGGCCAGACCGATTTTCTTTTCCAGGCCGAGTTCTTTGTTGAGGTTGAGGCGCCACTGGAAGGTGGGGTTGTGCCTCTCGATGTGGCGGGGCGGGGCCGGATAGCAGTTGGTGAGGGCAATGTCGAGGTGTTTGAGGACGACCCCGTCCACCAGTTCCATCAGGTTTTCGTTGAAGGTGCCTACCATGTCGCCGTCGACGAAGGCGACGACGTCGCTGCCGAGGGATAGGGCCACTTTTGCGCCGACCGCCCGGGGTATGTCGATGCCCAGGCAGTCGTGGAAGTACAGTATCTGGAGCTTGGGGAGCCGGAGGTTCAAAACTTCGCGCATGGTTGTGTCTTTGGACCCGTTGGCGACTACGATGATGTGGTCGATGGGCAGGGTGCCCAGATTCTGGAGAACGGTGGCGATGCGGCCTGCTTCGTTTCGTGCGGGGACAACCACGCTGATCAAGCGCCATCACCTCGGTGGGACTAATGCGGCTGAGTGCTAATACAGTATATGACCAGGGGGGGGTATTGCCACTTGTCCGCGGCGGGAAAATATCGGCCGCCGGACCGGTCGGCCGGCGCCGGTGGCAAACATACCGCCAGCCACATAGTATGTATTGATCGGGGAGGGATGATCGTGTCGGTAATCGCGGTAGGCGACCTTGTTAGCCGCCGGTCGCACGGCGGCGATATCGTGTTTAAGGTGACCGGTCTGAGCCTGAACGACGACGGCCGGCAGCAGTATACGCTGAAGGGTCTTCACCTGCGCCTGCTGGCGGACGCGCCAGTGGAAGACCTGGAGCGGGTCGACGCCGAGCATTTGAAGCAGGAGATTATCCGCAACGAAACTATGCAGAATGAATCGTTGCGGCGGGTGATGCTGCGCCGGGGTGAGGAGCTGGGGCTGAGCCGGGGGGAGCCGGCTAAGAAGTACTCGTCGTTCGATATCCCCGGGCGGGTGCTGCATATCGACGGCGACGAGGACTATTTGAAGATGTGCCTGAAGACATACAGCCAGCTGAATATCGAAGCGGTGGGGCGTCACATCGAAGAGGATAAGCAGCCGGATAACGTGCTGGCGCTCCTGAAGGAGCACCGCCCGGATATCCTGGTGGTGACCGGCCACGACGCGCTGATCGGCGGCGGCCGCAAGGGCTTCCGGGATATCAACAATTACCGGACTTCGAAGTATTTCGTGCGGTCGAGTCAGATCGCCCGCGAGTATCAGCCGGGCCGCGACGATCTGGTGATTTTCGCCGGCGCCTGCCAGTCGTATTTCGAGGCCATCCTGGCGGCCGGGGCCAATTTTGCTTCCTCGCCCAACCGGATATTCATCCATGCGTATGATCCGGTGTTTATCGCCGAAAAGGTGGCGTTTACGCCTATCGGCCGCACGGTGGACGTAAGCGACGCCATCACGGCTTCGATAACCGGCGTCGAAGGGGTAGGCGGGGTGGAGACCCGCGGAAAGTTCCGGCTGGGGATGCCGAAATCGCCATATTGAGTATAAGGCTGGTAAAAGGCGCCATGACGGCGCCTTTTTTGTCTTATTGGGTAGGGTTTGCCGCCGGACAGGGCGAATTTCGGAGAAAGGGGTTTTTGCAGGAGAAATATTTATGAAGGTTTTGCTCAGGCTTGTGGTTTGCTGCCTGGCGGCGGCGCTTCTCTTGGCGGCTGCCGGCGGCCTTGCCGCCGCCGCTGACGCCGGGCCGGCCAGCCAACTGACGGCTGAAGAGGCTGAGGCCGTGGCGCTTTTGAACGCCGACCGGCGGGCCGCCGGTTTGCCGGCCCTGACGGTTAATCCGGCGCTGGTCGCGCTGGCCCGCGATTATGCCGACGATATGGCCGCCAGAGGCTTTGTCGGCCATTACAGCCCTGAGGGCGAGTCGCCGTTCGACAGGATGCGCCGCTACAGGGTGACCTACAGCTTTGCCGGCGAGAACCTGGCGGCCCACCGGAGCGTGGCCGAGGCCCAGCGGCTTTTAATGACAAGCGAGTCGCACCGGGCCAATATCCTGAGCGCCGATTACCGCGAGGTGGGCATCGGCGTCCGTCCGGGGCCGCAGGGCCAGGTGTACGTGGTTCAGGAGTTCGTGGGCCGGTAAAGATTACCGCCAGGCCGGCGAAAGGATTTAAGTATACATAACGCGAATATATAGCCTTGACTAGTCAGCCTTTCAGTGGAATTTGCCGTTGCGTTGGGTTATTTATTATCTAGCGCAGAAAGGCAGGTTACACGATGGGAAAAAAACGTTGGACAAAGATGATCCTGGCCGGTGTTGTGGCGTTTTCCCTCACCGCCTCCTCGGGCGGCGGAGCTTTTGCCACAGCCGCGCTGGCGGCCGAACGGGACCAGGCCCAGGCAACCTGGCGCAGCGATGCCGGCGGGAATAAAGTGGTGGTCGGCGGTCTGGTGGCTCTCAGCCTTTTGACGATCGTGGCTCGGAGCGGCTCCGGGAGCGGCAGCCCGGCTCCCGATACGCTGACGGTACGCCAGCCGAGACCGGTCCCGGTACAGGTTTCCAGCCCTGCACCCGCTCCCGCGAGTTCCGGACTTACGGCCGACGAGCAACGGGCATTTTCGCTGCTTAACGCCGACCGGGCAGCCAACGGCTTGCCGCCGCTCCGAATCAATATGAAGTTGACCAGCCTGGCGGAAGATTACGCCCAGGATATGATCAACCGGAATTTCTTCGCCCACAACAACCCCGAGGGCCAGACGCCGTTCGACCGGATGCGGGCGCGGGGCATCCCCTTCGGCTATGCCGGCGAGAATCTGGCGATCAACAACAGCGTGGCCAACGCCGAGAATGCGTTCATGAACAGTTCCGGCCACCGGGCCAATATTCTCAACCCCCATTATACCCAGGTCGGGGTTGGCGTCCGCTATAACGGCGGCGGCTCGGTTTATGTGGTTCAGGAGTTTACCGACGGTTGATGAGAAAGAGGCAAAGCATGTGCTTTGCCTCTTTTTTTGTTTCGGCCGTTGATAAGCCCCCATCTGCTATGTACCCGCAAGGGTCAGGCCGCAGTTCTAAGCGCCGGAGGCGCTAAGAACTGTGCACTTGGCCCCGCAAACCATTGCTGGCGTACGTCACGTGTACGCGGCCGAACGCTGGCGCCATCCATGGTGCGTTCGGCACTAGGCCCGTTCTGGGCCGTCGGCGCTGCTGGGTTTGCGGGGCCGTCGTGCACCTGGGGGGCTTCTGAACGGCCTTCGTTCTTGGGTGGATCCTTAGTAGCAGCGGGGGCAGCAGCCGCGCTGCTGGTAATAGTCGAATTCGCAGCCGCAGCGGGAGCAGACTTTGTAGAGGCGGAGGACGGAGATTCTGTAGAGCTTGTAGCAGGCCTTGTATTTTTTGACACATTCCTTTACCGGTTCAAAGCAGGGCTGCCCGGCGAATTCGCCGTAATCGCCGGCGCAGCCGCCGGGGCCGGGCGGGCCCCAGAGGGAAAAGGCTCCGGGCCAGTAGGAGCTTGGACGGCTATTCATTTGTCGGTGTACCTCCCGTCAGTTCAGCCGTCCGGCTAGGGGAACGGCTTTATTACATATTATGTCGCTGGCTGGAGAAATGTTATGTCGGATGCCGTCGAGACGGCCCGGAAAGGCCTATCGGCCTGCGAATTAGCGAAAAGACTTGGGGAGAGCCAAGTCTTTTCTTATCACATAAGACAAAATCCAGGCATATATATAACTAGAAAACACAAAGGGGGGAATATGTGTGGACGATAAAAACTTGCGGCAGACGGTAAGCGCTTCGTCGATGGGGGCAAACCCCATGGCTTCGCCTAATCAGTGCACGCTGGGCGCGGCGGCGGGGCCGATAGTCGTGCGCCAGGTCATCGGTGAGATGATGCAGCAGAAGGTGCTGGACGTCAGCGTGGCTGTGCCTGATCCCAAGCCCGGCATTGAGCAGATTATCGACGTTTTTGTGAAGAATGTGGCGATAAACAGCGTAGATGTTATCACCGATAAGGTTGTGGTCCGCGGCGATCTGGAGATCAAGGGCATCTACGTAGCCTGCACGCCGGAAAATGCGGTGCACGCCGTCGAGATGAGAAATGTGCGCTGGACTCAGGATCTGCCGATAGCCGGCGCCCGCCGGGGCATGGACGCCGAGGCCAGCGTGGTCGTCGAGTTCGTGGACTATGATGTGCCGGCGATGTCCCGGGCTTATCGCCATAAGTACGGCTTGGGCATGGGCATGGGCCATTACGAAGAGTGTGAAGAAGAAGAAGAAGAGACTTGCGAAGTGTGCCCGCCGCCGCCACCGCCGCTGCCCGAGGAAGTGCAGCCACCGCCGCCGCCGCCGCCGCCGCCGCCGCCGCCCGAGGAGTGCGGCGTGCGCGAGTTTGCCGTTTCGATCATTTTGCGGGTTACTGCCAAGGTGCTGACCGACCGCGAGGTTCAGCTCGGCGTCGCGCAGGTGCCGCTACCGCCGGCGCCCAAGGGTTGATTTCCGGTTGCCGACAACTCCAGGAGAAGGGGGGAAAACAATGGCTGACCAAAAGAGACAGAACACGACGATGGCAACTTCGGGGAATGTGACGGCGACGGCCGGGGCCGGCCCGGTCGAAGACTTTGACGAAGCCTGCGGCTTCCCGACGCTTGCGGCTGAGACTATCCAGGTCGAGCAAGTGCTGGGCGCTAACATGATGCAGCGGGTCGTCGAGGCCGATATGACGGTGCCTGATCCGAAGCCGGATATCGAGCAGATTATCGACGTTTTCGTGAAGAACCTGAATATTATCAATATAGCCGTGATACCTGACAAGGTCGTGGTTCGCGGCGATCTTGAGATCAAGGTGATGTATGTAGCCGCCCTGCCAGATCAGCCGGTGCATGCGTTCGAACTGCCGCACGTGCGCTGGACGCGGGATATACCGGTAGAGGGCGCTACACCCGATATGAAGGCTACCGCCGATGCAATGGTAGAGTTTATTTCTTTTGATTTCGACGCTGCTAATCCGCGGGAGGTGCATATCACCATCATACTTAAGGTCTGGACCAGGGTGGTCACTACGACGGAGATGGATGTCACCAATTTGATGCCTGTCGAGCCGCTGGAGGCCGGTGAAATGGAGGCCGGCGCTCCGATGGGCGGCGGTGCCGCCCCGGGCAACGTGGTGGTTTCCGGCCCAGGGTTGACACCGACGGCTGGCACGAGTATGGGGGTGAGCGGGACGGCGACGGTGACCGGCTCGAGGGTTAATGTCCGTACCGGTCCCGGCACTAATTTCCCGGTGGTGACCCAGGTCAATAGGGGCGATATGGTGACGCTTAAGGATCAGGCCTTCGGCTGGTATAAAGTGGTGCTGCCCGACGGGGCTACGACCGGCTGGATCGCCGGCTGGCTGCTGAATGTGGGTGCGCCCAAGGGTTAAGCCAAGGGGCCACGGTTGCTGCCGTGGTCTTTTGTTTTTTGGGAGTCGCGGGCGGTAAGAAGGGTTCGGGGTGGCCGACGGGGAAGAAATAGGGGTAAAATGTTGGAAGGAGGCGAAGGAATGGATTTTAGTCAGTTTTTTTGGCTGTTGTTTATTGTGTTTACGCTGTGGCCGATGGTTCGGCAGCAGACGATAGAACGGGCCAGGGTGCGGCTTATCCGGTCGATCGAGGAGCGCCGCAATTCGCGGCTGATTACCCTTATTCACCGCCAGGAGGCCATCAGCATTCTCGGGCTGCCGATCAGCCGCTATATTAATATCGAGGATTCTGAGCAGGTGCTGCGGGCCATCCGCCTGACGCCGGACGATATGCCGCTCGATCTGGTGCTGCATACTCCCGGCGGCCTGGTACTGGCTTCCGAGCAGATTGCCCACGCCCTGATGCGCCATAAGGCCAAGGTGACGGTGTTCGTGCCTCATTATGCGATGAGCGGCGGCACGATGATCGCCCTAGCGGCCGACGAGATCGTCCTCGACTGCAACGCGGTGCTGGGGCCGGTTGACCCGCAGCTTGGCCAGTATCCGGCGGCGTCTATATTGAAGGCGGTGGAGCAGAAGAATATCAACCGGCTCGAGGATAGTACGCTGATTTTGGCCGATATGGCCGGCAAGGCGATGCGGCAGGTGGAGGAGTTCCTGGCAAAGCTGCTGGCCGACAAGATGGAGCCGGCGGCGGCCCAGAGGCTTGCCCACACGCTGAGCGAGGGCCGCTGGACGCACGATTTCCCGATTACCTGCGACCACCTGAAGGAGCTGGGGCTGCCGGTGGTGCCTGATCTGCCGGCCGAGATTTACGATTTGATGGAGCTTTATCCCCAGCCGGCCCAGCGACGGCCTTCAGTCCAGTATATTCCGGTGCCGTATGGCCGGGATACTTTTAAAAAGCCTGAGTAAATAAGTTAACCGCTCCGGGCGCCGGGGCGGTTTTTTTTGGCAGGCACTTTGCCGGCGGCCGCTTCATATACTGTACCGTCACGTGGCCGATGGCGGCCGGCGGGGGGGAAGAGGATGCTGAACGCGGTCGATTATCTGGGGCCGGCGGCGGCGGGGGCGACTTCGCCCCAGTTGTTCCGCGGCGACGACGGCAAGATATATGTGGTGAAGCTGCAGAATAACAAGCTGGGGCCCAAGGTGCTGGCCAACGAGTTTTTGGGGAACCGACTGGGGGTTAGCCTGGAGCTGTGCTTTCCCCCGGGCGGGATAATCCGCCTGGAGGAGCGGCTGATAAAGCGAAGCCGGCTGGCCGGGGTGACGGCCGGGCGGCATTACGCCTGCCTGTATTTTAGCGGCACGGATTTCCTGAATAGCCGGAATGTGGGCCAGGCGGCCAATCTCAAGGAAATGGCCGGGGTGATGCTCTTCGATAATCTGGTGCAGAATGTCGATAGGACGCTGAACCGCCGCAACCTTCTGCTGCGGCGGGAAGCCAAGGGTTACCGGATCTACGCGATCGACAATTCCCACCTCTTCCGGCGGGCGCTGTGGACGGAGGAGCAACTGGCTGGCCTGGCGAAGCGGATGGAGGTTAACCGCCACGGAGTGTACGGGTCGCTTTTGAAGCATTGGCTGCGACCGGCCGATTTTGCGCCTTATGTGACCCGGCTGGCGACGTGGTCGGACGGGTTCCTGACCGACGCGGTGGAGGCCATTCCCGGGGAATGGCTGCCCCAGGCCGGCGAGCGGGAGGCGGCGGTCCGCTATCTGATAGCCAGAAGGGAGCGGGCGGCTGAGGTGCTGACCTGCCTGACGGCCCTCATTCCGGCCGAGCGCCGGGCCGGGGGGGATTAGCTTCACTTGCATTATAGAAAAAACAGCGTCTATAGGTCTGTTCTCCTGGACGGATAAAAAAGCCGCCGGTGATATCCTTGAAGGATGATATCGGCGGCTTTTGCTTGGGGCTGATTGTTAACAGGCAGACTGGTCCGGGGGCCGGCGGATATATGTAGTGTATTGATGATGGCTTTTGGCGGGGGCGCCGCAGTCAGTTCCTGATGAAGACCGGAGTGCCGATGACCACCGACTGGAAAACTTCTTCGACGTTGGCATTGTGCATGCGGATGCAGCCGAGGGAGACCATTTGGCCGATAAACCAGGGGGCGTTGGTGCCGTGGATGCCGTAGGCGTCGTAGTTGAGGCCCATCCAGCGGCTGCCGAGGACGCCGCCGGGGTTCATGATTTTGCTGGCGATAGCGTAGTTGCCTTCCGGGGTGGGGGTGGATGGTTTGCCGATGGCCACCGGGAAGTGGCGGAGGGGGGCGTTGCCGTCGAAGAGGGTGAGGGTACGGGTCGATTTGGTTATGAGGATGTTGGCTCTGGGCAGGCCGGCTTTGGCCCGCGGTTTCAGGGCCGGGCCGCTGTCGCTGACGACGGCCGGGAACAACCGGCAGTAGGTGAGGGGATCAAGCTGGCCGGTGGGCCTGAGGCCCCGCAGTTCCTGAAAACGGGCAACAGCTTCGGCGGTGGCGGCGTCATAGACGCCGCTGATTCGCCCCTCGTACAGGCCGGATTGTTGGAGTAGGACCTGGAGTTCGGCGACAATCGGCCGGTGATCGCCTTCGACCAGCCAGGCCAGGCTCAGGCGGCGGGGCGGGTGAATAATCCTGACTTGCATGTTTTCGCCTCCTCGATACGCGGGAGGATTCTCTCCAGCTAAATCATTATATGTGGCCTTCCAGCCTGGTGTTTTCCGGAAATTTTTGCATAAGCGGCCGCCTGCCGGGGCAAGAATAACCAGTGAAAGGGTAGGCGCAAGCTTGCCTTGGCGTGTGCACAAGGAGGCGGCATGGGGGAAAAGACAGGCAGTCTGCTGGTTATCGGCGGCAATGAGGATAAGGAGGGCGATTGCCTGATCCTCCGGCGGTTCGTGAGTATGGCCGGCGGCCGCGAGGCCCGCCTCGCGGTGGTGACGACGGCTACCGGCCATCCCCGCGAGACAGGTGAGGAGTACCGGGCGCTGTTTAGCGGTCTGAGCGCGGCCCAGGTGAATGTGCTGGCGATCACCGACCGTCAGGCAGCCGGCGACAGTCACCAGGTGGCCGAGGTGGACAATTGCAGCGGTCTGTTTTTTACCGGCGGCGATCAGCTCAGGCTGACGAGCATCCTCGGCGGCTCGGCAGTGGACGCTGCCGTGCGGCGGGCTTTGAGGCGCGGGGTGGTAATCGCCGGCACCAGCGCCGGGGCGTCGATGATGAGCGATACTATGATTGTCGACGGGTCTTCGAGCGATACGCCCAAGAAGGATAGCCTGAGCATGGCCCACGGGATGGGGCTATGGCCCGAGGTGGTCATCGATCAGCATTTCGCCCAGCGGGGCCGGATAAACCGTCTGCTGGCGGCTGTCGCCCTCAATCCCCATATTCTCGGGGTGGGGATCGATGAAGATACTGCGCTGGTGGTGGCGCCTGAACGCTCGTTCACGGTTATCGGCTCGCAGACGGTGACGGTGGTGGACGGCAAGGCGGTCATTCATTCAAATATTTCCGAGTCCCAGCGGTTTGATCCGCTGGCGCTCACTAACGTGGTTCTCCATGTTTTGCCCAGCGGCTACGGGTACGATCTGAAGAGGCGTCTGCCGCTCGGGCCTGAGGAATAGGGGCTGCGGCTCGTAGTTGCAAGGAGGCAGGTAAATGCGGATTGTGTCAATGCAGGTGTTGCCGGGAGCTAATGTTTATAGTCTGAAGCCGGTGCTGCGGATCAGGCTGGATCTGGAGGATCTGGCCGAGGTGCCGACAGACCGGCTGCCGGCTTTCGGCGAACGGCTGGTGGCGTCGCTGCCGGGACTGGCAGGCCATTGCTGCAGCCGCGGGTACCCCGGCGGTTTCATGGAGCGGCTGGCCGAGGGAACGTATCTGGCTCATGTGTTCGAGCATGTGGTTCTCGAGCTGCAGTGCGCGGCCGGCTACGCGGTGAGCTTCGGCCGGGCCAGGGCTGCTTCGCCGTCCGGGGTTTACGAGGTGGTGGTGGCCTTGCGTGAGGCGACGGCGGCAACGGCGGCCGCTCGGGAGGCGATAGTTCTTTTACAGTCGCTTCTGACTGGCGGCGATTTCGATGCGGCGGCGGCGGTGGCCAGGATCCGCCAGGCGGGCGAGGCGGCTGCCCTCGGGCCGAGTACCGGGGCGCTGGCCGCAGCGGCGGCCCGCCGGGGGATACCGGTGACGCGGCTGGCGGGCGAGGACTTTCTGATTTTGGGCTATGGCCGCTGTCAGCAGCGGCTGTGGGCGACGCTGACCGGGCGTACGAGCGCCCTGGCCGCCGATCTGGCTGGCGACAAGGATTTGACGAAACGGGTGCTGGCCGACGGCGGCCTACCGGTGCCTGAAGGAGTGGTGGTCGAATCGGCGGCGGCGGCGCTGGCGGCGCTGGCTTCCCTGGGCGGACCGCTGGCGGTTAAGCCGGCCGGCGCCAACCAAGGCAAAGGGGTGACGCTGCGGGTAGAGAGCGCTGCCGAGATGGAGCGGGCTTTCGCTATCGCCGCCGAGTTCGACGAGCGGGTAATAGTCGAGGAGTATGTCCCCGGCCGCCAATATCGCTTATGCGTGGTGGCCGGCAAGCTGGCGGCAGCGGCCGAGCGTATCCCGGCCTATGTCATGGGCGACGGCGTAGCGAGCGTGCGCGAGCTGGTGGCCGAGGCCAACCGCGATCCCCTCAGGGGCGAGGGCCACGACCGGCCGCTGACGAAGATAGTTATCGACGCGGTCGCCCTGGGGGTGCTGGCCAGGCAACAGCTTACGCCCCAGGACGTGCCGGCAAAGGGACAGGTTGTGTATATCCGCGAGAACGCCAATTTGAGCACCGGCGGTACGGCGGTCGATGTGACCGATGTCGTCCACCCGGACAATGGGCTGCTGGCCGAGCGGGCAGCGACCCTGCTGGGGCTGGATGTGGCCGGGGTGGATATGGTGGCCGAGAATATCGCCAAGTCGATTATGGGCGGCGGGGGGGCGATCATCGAGGTTAACGCCGCCCCGGGCATCCGCATGCATCATTATCCGGCGGCCGGAAAACCGCGCGATGTAGCGGCGGCTATCGTCGATTCGCTGTTCCCGCCCGCCAGCGACGGCCGCGTCCCGGTGATCGCCGTGACCGGCACGAACGGCAAGACAACGGTCAGCCGGATAATCGGCCATATCTGGCAACTGGCTGGCTACAACGTGGGCATGACGACGACTGACGGCATTTATATCGGCGGCCGACGGGTGCTGGCCGGCGATACGACCGGCCCGGCGAGTGCCAAGACGGTGCTGACCGACCCGCAGGTGGAGGTGGCGGTGCTCGAGACGGCCCGCGGCGGGCTGCTGCGCGGGGGACTGGCCTTCAATGGCTGCGATGTCGGCATCATCACCAACGTGAGTGAGGATCATCTCGGCCAGGACGGCATCGAGAGCATCGAGGACCTGGTGTATATAAAGTCACTCCTGTTGGAGGTGGTACGGCCGGGCGGCTTCGCCCTCCTGAACGCCGACGACCCGAATGTGACGGCCCTGCGGGCCCGGGCCAAGGGGGACATTGTTTATTTCAGCACCGAGCCGGATAATCTGGTGATTCGCCGGCACTTGAGCGTGGGCGGCAAGGCCTTTTTCATCAAGGACGGCTGTATCCACGCCGCCTGCGGCGGCCTCGGCCGGATGATCGTGCGGGTGGCCAGCGTGCCGGTAACGCTGGGGGGCCTTGCCCTCCATAATGCGCAGAATGCGGTTATTGCCGCCGCGGCCTGCTATTGCCTGAAGGTGCCGGTGGCTTATATCCGCCAGGGGCTGGCGAGTTTCGCCCAGAACCCCGGACGCCTGAATATCCTTGAGGTGGGCGATTTCAGGGTTTGCGTCGATTATGGCCACAATCCGGCCGGCTATCAGGCCCTGGTCAACACCGTCAAACGACTGGGAGCCGGGCGGCTGGTGGGAGTTATCGGCGCTCCCGGCGACCGGCGGGATGACGTGCTTATTCATGTGGGCCGTATCGCCGGCCGGGGGTTCGATTACATTTACGTCAAGGAGGATACCGATCTACGGGGCCGGCGGCCCGGCGAGACGGCCGGTTTGCTGCAGCAGGGGGTGCTGGAGGCCGGCTTACCGCCGGAACGACTGACTACCGTGCTGGCCGAGGATGCGGCGGTCAAGGCGGCGCTGGCGGCCGCTCAGCCGGGTGACCTGGTGGTGGTGTTCTATGAAAAGTACGAAAAAGTGATGGCGGTGATCGAAACTTTCCGTGAGCGCTTCTCACGGCAACCGGCCGAGCAGTCGCCGGGTTATGGGCAGCCGGTGGTGGCGGCCAGCCGCTTCTAAGCCGGTTTTAGAAAAATATGCCTGTACTTTTGCAGGCAAATATCCTCGCATGTAGAATAGAGAATACAGCATAACTATGTGTGGGGGGTTCTTTTATGGATGATATTCAGATTTCTTCCGAGCTCCAACTGGTTATTTTCCGCCTCGCCCAAGAAGAATACGGGCTGCCCATCACCAAGGTGCAAGAGATAAATCGCCTGGTTCCGATAACCAAACTGCCGCAGACGCCTGATTTCATGGAAGGCATAATCAATCTGCGGGGCCGGATCATACCGGTCATCGACCTGCGTAAACGTTTCCAGCTTACGGTGACCGATTATACCGAGGACAACCGCATTATCATCGTCGAGGTCAACGGCCAGACGGTGGGGATCATCGTCGACGCCGTCACCGAAGTGGTAAGGCTGGCGGCCGCCAGCGTGGAGCCGCCGCCGCCGAGCTTCATCATCGACGCCCAGTATATTCACGGAGTCGGCAAGCTTGACGAGCGGCTGCTGATTCTGCTGGATATCGATAAGATTTTGACAAGTCAGGAAGAGATTGTTCTTAAACAGATAAAACAGTAATGGAAAACGGTAAACTTGTACTGGCGGCGAGGGCCAAGATCAATTTGGTCCTCGATGTTCTCCACCGGCGCAGTGACGGCTATCATGAGGTGGCCATGGTGATGCAGGCCATCGACCTGGCCGACCGGGTTACGCTAACGACTGCGCCGGTTGGTTTGCGGGTGACGTCCGACGCGGCCGGTCTCGACGGCGGCCCGGCCAATCTGGCCTGGCGCGCCGCCGCTCTTTTGCGGCAGCGATGCGGCGTCGACTACGGCGTGGATATTTTCCTCGAGAAAAGAATCCCCCTGGCGGCCGGCCTGGCTGGCGGCAGTGCCGATGCAGCCGCCGTCCTGCGGGGGCTGAACGAACTTTGGCGGCTGGGGTTGTCGCTGCCTGAGCTGGAGGCGCTGGGCGCCGAGTTGGGGTCGGATGTTCCCTTTTGCCTGCGGGGCGGGACCATGCTGGCCACCGGCCGGGGCGAGGTTCTGACGCCGCTGACGCCGCTGCCGCGGCTGTGGGTGGTGCTGGCCAAGCCGCCGGTTGCCGTGTCTACGGCCTGGGTGTACGGCAACTACCGCGCCGAAAAAGTAACGGCCCACCCGGATATCGCCGGCATGACGGCTTGCCTGGCGGCGGCCGACGCCACAGGGGTGGCGGCCCGGCTGGGCAATGTGCTGGAGACGGTGACGATTGCTGCTCATCCGGTAATCGCCGACCTAAAGACGGCCATGCTGGCCAACGGCGCCGTGGCCAGCCTGATGTCCGGCAGCGGCCCGACCGTTTTTGGTCTGGCCGAAAGCCGGGCGACGGCAGAGAAGATAGCGGCCGCGGTACAGGCCCGTGAGGTCTGGGTGACGGTAACGGAAACTGTAGGTAATGCAGGAGGGGAAAATGGAACGACGGTTACCGCCGATTAAGCTTGATAGTTATAAACCGTTGCGGGAGGTCGTCAGCGAAGCCCTGCGGGAATCAATCGTCAACGGCACGCTTAAGCCTGGCGAACGGCTGATGGAGATCCAACTGGCCGAGGAGCTGGGCGTGAGCCGGACGCCGGTGCGGGAGGCCATCCGCCGGCTGGAACTGGAAGGGTTTCTGGTGATGGTGCCGCGGCGGGGCACATATGTGTCCGATCTTACCATAAAGGATATCAATGAGGTTTTTGAGATTCGCACGGCCCTCGATGTGCTGGCCGCCGGCCTGGCCGCCGAACGGATCACCGAGGAGGAGCTCGAGCAGATGGAGCGCCTTTTGGTGCAGATCGGCGAGTATATCGACCACCGGGATGCCGAAAGGATCGTCGAGGCCGACGGCGAGTTCCACGATATTTTGTACCGGGCCAGCCGCAATGACCGGCTAGTGGGGATAATAAACAATCTGCGCGAGCAGTTCACCCGCTTCCGGACGATTTCTATGGCCTACCCGGGCCGTCTGAAGAATACGCTGGAGGAGCACCGCCGGCTGGTGGAGGCCATAGCCCAGCGTAATCCCGATCTGGCTCAGCAGGCCGCCAGGGAGCATATGGAGAACGCCGAGCAGACACTCCTTAATGATCTGAACGAGCGCCGGCAGAAACGTTAGCATTACTAGAGGGGGACGCACCGCATGTTCGACGCCATTATTTTGGCGGGGGGCGAGAATAGCAAGGGACTGGACCGGTGTTCGCCGTACATCTACGAAGCACTTATCGAGGTCGGCGGCAAGCCGATGGTGACATTCGTGGCCCAGGCTTTGGCCGCAAGCGGCCAGGTCGACCGCATTTTTGTGCTGGGGCCGGCCGCTGAACTGGAGCGGTGCGAATTTCCCGCCGGCACGCATGTCCTGCCGGGCGGACCGACAATTATCGAGACCATTCGCCTGGGCATGCGGGCTCTTGGCCATAGCCGCAAGGTGCTTGTGGCTACCGCCGATATTCCCCTGCTCACGGCCGAGGCGGTCAATGATTTTCTAGCCCAAGCGGCCGGCGAGGCCGATCTGTATTATCCGATCGTCCCCAAGGAAGTGAACGAGCGCCATTTTCCCGGCAACAAGCGCACCTATGCCCGCCTGAAGGAGGGCACGTTCACCGGCGGCAACCTGTTCCTGGTCAACCCGGGGATTGTCGAGCAGTGCGCCCAGGTGGCCGAGAAGTTTATCGCCGAGCGCAAGAATCCGCTGGTGTTGTGTTCGATGCTCGGCTGGTCGTTCGTGCTTCGCTTCCTTTTGGGGATTTTGTGTCTCAAGGATGTGGAAGTGCGGGTATCGGAGTTACTTGGGGTGCGGGGGGCGGTCGTGCAGTCGCCTTTTCCCGAGCTGGGCATTGATGTCGATAAACCCAGCGACCTCGAACTGGTGCGGGCGACTTTCTCATTGAGGGCCTGAAACGGCTGTTCTCCCAAAAGCATCTTGGCTGTTACAAGCGGCGCGATACAGGTATCGCGCTTTCTGTTTATTCTTCTTTGGCGGCGGCAGGATTTGGCTCGGCGACAGAGAATGTGAATAAAAATGTCTGCCGACGGGTGAATGTTCGGATTTCCCCGCCGCATTTGGAGGAACGATGGACAAGATAACTAGACAGGCCAGGCTGGTCGTCCTGACAAAACTATTGACCGACAACCCCTGTCGTTTGTTTCCGCTGGGGTATTTCAGCCAGCGGCTGGCGGCCGCCAAGTCCACTTTGAGCGAGGATGTCGAGACAATACGCCAGACATTGGAGGAATTCGGCCTCGGCCGGGTGGAGACGGTGGCCGGGGCGGCCGGCGGTGTGCGCTTCGTGCCGGCCTGGGCGCCGGAAACCGCCCATGAGCTGTTGGCCGAGCTGGCCAACAGGCTGGCGGCACCCGAACGGCTTATTCCCGGCGGCTATCTATATATGTCGGATGTGTTCTTTTCGCCCCAGCTCATGAGCCAGGTGGGAGAAATCTTTCTCAGCCGCTTTGCCGCTGCCGCCCCCGATTATGTGATGACCGTCGAGACCAAGGGTATTCCGCTGGCTTTCGCCACCGCCCGCGCTTTCAATCTGCCGCTGGTGACCGTGAGGCGGGGCAGCCGGGTGACCGAGGGAGCCACGGTGAGTATTAATTATGTCACCGGGTCGACCCATCGTATCCAGACGATGTCCCTGCCCAAGCGGGCCATCGCTCCCGGCAGCCGGGTGCTGATCATGGACGACTTCATGAAGGCCGGCGGTACGGCTCGCGGGATGGTCGATCTGGCCCAGGAGGTGGGGGCGACGGTTGCGGGCATCGGTGTGATGGT
>JAEZLU010000308.1 GCA_023415075.1 Bacillota bacterium | reverse complement strand
CTTTAAGGGCGCGACCGTTGTTGACGATTTCGCCCGCGACTTCCAGCTGGCCTGTCAGCCATAGTTCCTGTCCGTCGGCTACTGCTGCAGCCGGGACAAGAAAACTAAATGATTGGCGCTCGCCAATCGCTTTGTGTACCTGGGCGATGTTAATTTTCATGATTTTCCACCCCAACCTTCATTTATTATAGCGACACCACCAGGGTTTGTCAAGAAAACCGCCGGGGGCGAAGGCTGGAGAAAAAATAAGGAGGGGAATCGCTCCCCTCCCCTGCTCTGTTGTCCTTTTATAATGGCCTGAAACTGTTTAGTAAGCTCTAGCTGCAAGGCGCACCGAGGACGCGTACACGGGACGTACGCTAGCAATCGCCCGCAGGAGCAACGCAGCAGCTGGACTTAATAAACAGTTTCCTGTTTTTTAGATAAGGTTCTGGCAGATTTCCTGAGTATCGCGGGCAATAACCAGTTCTTCGTTGGTCGGGACGACAAAGATTTTGACCTTGGCGCCGTCGACGCTGATTTCGGCCGCCTTGCCGCGGACGTTGTTTTTGACCGGATCGATGCGGGTGCCGAGATATTCCAGGCCGTTGCAGATTTTGTCACGCATAGCTATCGAGTTTTCGCCCAGTCCGGCGGTGAAGACGATGGCGTCGACGCCGCCCATGGCAGCCACGTAGCCGCCGATGTATTTGCGGACTTTGTAGGCGAATACGTCAAGGGCCAGTTGAGCCCGCTCGTTGCCCTGCTTAGCGGCATCCTCGATGTCACGGAAATCGCTGGAGATGCCGGAAAGGCCGAGCACGCCGGATTTTTTGTTGAGGTAGTTGTCGATTTGCTCGGGGGACATGCCTTCTTTTTTCATAAGGAAGGGAATTATCGCCGGGTCGATTTCGCCGCAGCGGGTGCCCATAACCAGGCCTTCGAGGGGGGTAAAGCCCATGCTGGTGTCGACCGATTTGCCGTGCTTGACGGCGGCCAGACTGGCGCCGTTGCCAAGGTGGCAGGTGATGATTCGCAGGTTGGTCATGTGTTCGCCCATGAGTTCGGCACAGCGCTGGGATACGTAACGGTGGGAGGTGCCGTGGAAGCCGTAGCGGCGAAGGCCGTATTTTTCATAGGCTTCGTAGGGCAGGCCATAGAGGAAGGCCGATTTGGGCATGGTCTGATGGAAGGCGGTGTCAAATACGCCGACCTGGGGCGTTCCGGGCATGAGTTCGGCACAGGCATTGATGCCGAGGATGTTCGGCGGGTTGTGGAGCGGCGCCATTTCGATGCATTCTTCGAGGGCACCCATGACTTCCGGGGTGATGAGGACGGAGTCGGCGAATTTTTCGGCGCCGTGGACTACGCGGTGGCCAACGGCTGAGATTTCCTTCATGCTCTTGATTACTCCATAGTCCTTGTCGGTCAGGGCGCTCAGCACCATTTTGATGCCGATGCTGTGGTTCTTGATGTCGGCGGTAAGGACGACTTTGTCTTTGCCAGCTGGCTGGTGGGTGAGAACGGCGCCTTCAATGCCGATCCGTTCGACTAGTCCTTTGGCGAGGACACTTTCGTCGGTCATGTCGAAGAGTTGGTATTTGATTGATGAGCTTCCACAGTTTACGACTAATACTTTCATTACAATTCCCCCTGTGTGTGTGTTCCGGCCTGACCACCAGACTGGAATTTTTATAGGCTTGATTTCGACATCTGCATTATTTTCCCTGCATCTTTGTGATAATAGTAACAAAAAAAATGTACTGGTAATTGCAGGAGTTGTCCCAGCAAGCCACGAAGGCAAAAGGCGGAAAGGTGGTTATTATGAAGGTTGCCGGAATTATCGCTGAGTATAATCCTTTTCATAACGGCCATGAGTGGCATGTGGCCGAAACCCGCCGCCTGACAGGCTGCGAGGCAGTAGTGGCCGTGATGAGCGGCAATTTCGTTCAGCGCGGCGAACCGGCGATGTTCGATAAGTGGGCGCGAGCCGAGATGGCAGTGCGGTCGGGCGTTGATCTGGTCCTCGAGCTGCCCGCGGCCTTCACCGTGCGCAGCGCCCAATATTTCGCCGCCGGCGGCGTCCGCCTGCTTGCCGCCCTCGGCGAAGTCGATACTGTCTCGTTCGGGGCCGAGCACCCGCAGCTGGACGCCCTGGAGAAGCTGGCAGGTGCGGTGGACGACGAGGCCGTGGTATGCGAACTGCGCAATCGCCTAGATAGCGGCCTGCCGTATGCCGCCGCCCTCGGCCGGGCTCTCGCAGCCCGCACCGGGCTGCCGGCTACACTCGTCGCTTCGCCTAACAATATTCTGGCGGTCGAATATATCAGAGCCCTGCGGCGCTACGCCCCGCATATCCGTCCCTTGGCGGTGGCCCGTCGCCAGGCCGGCTATCATGATACGGCCATCACCGGCAATATCGCCAGCGCCACTGCGGTCCGGGCCGCTCTTGGCGGCAAATCGGCCGAGGTGGCTTACGCCGCCCTGCCGCCGGCCAGTCAGGCGCTGATCGGCGCCCTGACCGGCGAGGGCCGGGGGCCGGTTGCTTTTAATGAACTGGCTACTGTCCTTTTGGCCAGGCTGCGGCAGGCAAGCTTGGCAGAGCTGGCCGCCCTGCCCGATGTGGCCGAAGGGCTCGAGTACAAGCTCAGAGAGGCCGGGCAGGCCGGCAGCCTGTCGGAGGCGCTGGCTGTGCTGAAGAGCCGGCGGTATTCACAGACCCGCCTGCAGCGGATCCTGATTTATGCTATGCTGGGCGCCAGCAAGGCCCAGTTTTCCGCCTGGGACGCCAGCGGCCCGCTGTATGCCAGGGTGCTGGCCTTCGGCGACAGCGGCCGCCGGTTGCTGCGGCGGCTGGCGTCTACAGCCGCGCTGCCGCTGATCGGCAAAACGTCCCGCTTTTTAAAAAGTCGCGAGATTGACGACGGCGACCTGAGTCCGCTGCAGGCGATGCTGGCTTTCGATACGCGGGCCAGCG
>JAEZLU010000261.1 GCA_023415075.1 Bacillota bacterium | reverse complement strand
CAATGGTGCCGAGGGCCATGCCCTTGAGCTCGACGGTGCCGAATTTGACGGCGGCGCCGCTGATGCCGCTGACCAGGACGACCGAGGTCAGGATGAGGTTCTTGGATTTGGTGTAATCGACTTTCTTTTCGATGAGCATGCGAATACCGGCGGCGGCGATGACGCCGAACAGCAGGATGCAGACGCCGCCCATAACCGGCACCGGGATGCTGCGGATGAGGGCCGAGAATTTGCCGACGAAGGAGACGGCGATGGCGATGACGGCGGCGCCGCCGATAACCCAGGTGCTGAAGACTTTGGTGATGGCCATAACGCCGATGTTTTCGCCGTAGGTGGTGTTCGGGGTGGCGCCGACGAGGCCGGAGAGGATGTTGGAGATGCCGTCGCCGAGGAGCGAGCGGTGCAGGCCGGGGTCTTTGATCAGATCGCGCTCGACGATGTTGCCGGTTACGACCAGGTGGCCGATATGCTCGGCCAGCACGACCAGGAAGGCCGGGGCAATCATCAGGATGGCCGAGACGTTGAAGACAGGCAGGTAGTATTGCGGCACGGCGAACCAGGGGGCCTTCTCGATAGCAGTGAAGTCGACGATACCAAAGAAGATGGAGATGACGTAGCCGGCGATGACGCCGATGAGCACCGGAATGACGGACAGGAAACCGCGGAAGAGGACCGAGCCGAGGATGGTTACGCCGAGGGTGAACATCGACACGGTGACGGCGGTGGCGTAGGGAATCTTGAGCTGCTCGATGAGTTTGCCGGTGAGGCCGGCCATCTCGGTGGCGACTGGTGCGAGTTCGAGGCCGATAATAGCTACGATGGCACCCATGGCCGCCGGCGGGAAGACGACATCCAGCCAACGCACGCCGGCAACGCGGATTATGTATGAGACCACTACGAAGAATACGCCGAACATGATGAAGCCGCCCTGGGCCGCAGCGTAGCCGCCCAGACCGGGCACGGCCAGCACGGCGAAGACCGGGGCGATGAAGGCGAAGCTGGATCCGAGGTAAGCCGGAATCCGGCCTTTGGCGCAGAACAGGTAGATAAGGGTGCCGACACCGTTCATCAGCAGGCAGACCGCCGGGTCAACCTTGAAGAGGAAAGGCACCAGCACAGTCGCGCCAAACATGGCGAATAGATGCTGCAGGCTTAGGGGGATGGTATGGGCCAAGGGTAGCCGCTCGTCAACCTGGATAATCCGTCTTTCCATACTCTCATTCGCACCTTCTTTTCCGTTATTAGCTGTTTTTATCCTTAAGCGCTGCCAAGACCTTTTCCGCGGTGAGCGGCAGGTCTTTGATGCGCACGCCTAACGCGTCGTGGATGGCGTTGGCGATGGCCGGCGCCGTCGGCACCATGGTGGGTTCGGCGATGCCTTTGACGCCGAAGGGTCCGTCGGCCTGGGGCGAGGTTTCCAACAGTATTATGTCCATTTCCGGCGTATCGGTGGCGGCCGGTATTTTGTAGTCGACAAAGTCGTTGTTGAGCGGCTTGCCTTCTTTGAGCACCAGTTGCTCATAGAGGGCCGAGCCCAGTCCCTGGACGATGCCGCCCTGGACCTGGCCCTTGCACATGGCCGGGTTGATTATTTTGCCGACTTCATAGGCGGCGGTGACTTTAAGGACGGTAATCTCGCCGGTCTTTGTATCGACCTCGATGTCGGCGACCTGGGTGCCGTAGGTCCAGAAGGGAGCAGGTCGCTCGCCCTGGCCTGTTTCTTTGTCGAGGCCGGTCATGCCGGCCGGTATGAAGGCGCCGCGGCCGATGACCGGGCCGCCGATGGCTCCCTCCGGCAGGAGGTAACCCATGGCGATATCGCTGACCGCCAGCTTGCGACCGGGATTGGCGGCCGGGAAGATGTTGCCGTTTTCAATGACCAGGCTGTCGACCGGCAGGTCGAGGACGCGGGCGGCGACGGCCAGGAGCTGGTTCTTGGCATCGCGGGCGGCCGCCAGCACGGCGTTGCCGGCCGAGTAGGAGATACGGCTGGCCACCGTCTGCCACTCGTAGGGGGTATAGTCGGTGTCCGGCAGGGCGACGCTGACCTTTTCAAGGGGGATGCCGAGTTCTTCGGCGGCGATCTGGCCGAGGGCGGTGAGCGAGCCCTGGCCGATCTCCATGGCGGTGGTCAGGACATTTACGGTACCGTCTTCGTTTAATTTGACGATGGCCGACGACTGGGCGTTGGGCGGCATGGAGGGCGCCTTGTACATGCAGGCGATGCCGCGGCCGCGGACCTTGTGGGAAGCCGAGGCGGCCGGCTTGGGGCTGCCCCAGCCGCATTTGGCGGCGACGGCGTCGATAGTGTCGACAAGGGTGGCGCCGGTCATCGGCCCGCCGAAAGCGCCGGGCCGGCCGTCGCGCAGGGCGTTCTGGCGACGGAAGGCCAGCGGGTCGAGGCCGAGTTTTTCGGCCAGGACGTCCATCTGCTGCTCGATGGCCCAGTGGATCTCCGGCATGCCGAAGCCGCGCATCGGCCCGCCTACCGGGTGATTGGTGTAGACGCAGTAGGAGTCGGTTTTCATGTTGGGGATTTCGTAGGGACCGGAGGAGCAATAGCCGCCGCTGCGGGTGATGTTGACGCCGTATTCTGTGTAGGCGCCGCCGTCCCAGTACAGCTCGGCCTCCATCGCCACCAGGCGACCGTCTTTGGCGGCGCCGGTCTTGAGTCTGGCGATGAGGCCCTGGCGGACGAAGGTGCACTGGAAGACTTCTTCGCGGCTGAGGGTGAGTTTGAGGTGGTAGCCCGGCAGGCGCAGGGCCAGCGGCACGACAAGGGCTTCGCAGGTCACGCCGGCTTTGCCGCCGAAGCCGCCGCCGACGTAGGGGGTGATTACCCGCACGCGGGTCATCGGCAGCTTGAAGGCGGTGGCGATGAGTTTGCGGACGGCGTTGGGCGACTGGCTGGAGGCCCACAGGGTAAGCTTGCCGCCGTGGTCGAAATGGGCGACCGCCGAATGCGGCTCGATCTGGGAATGCTGGATATGGGGCAGGGTGTAGGTATTTTCGACGACAATGTCGGCGGCGGCGAAGCCGGCGGCACTGTCGCCTTTGCGCAGTTTGAAGTGGTTGGAGATGTTGGTGCCTGGCACCGGGTGGATGAAGGGGGCGCATTCGTAGCCGCCCAGGCCGTCGTGGAGGATGGTGCCGGCGTCCTTGGTGGTGATGCAGGACAGTCCCTGCCACCACATATCGGTGGCCGAGGGCTTGTCGTGAAGGAGGTCGCCGCCCATGGCCCCGGTCACCGGGTCGAACACGCCCGGTAGCGGCTCGTAATCAACTTTGATGAGGCCGAGGGCGGCCTCGGCGGCCTCGGCGCTGACGGCAGCCACGGCGGCTACCGGCTCGCCGACGAAACGGACCCGGTCGGTGGCGTAGATCGTCCGGTCGACGAGGTAGAGGCCGATGTAATACGGGCAGTCGCGGCCGATGACAACCGCTTTTACACCAGGCGCCTGTTCGGCGGCGGCGGTGTCGATGGCCAGGATGCGGGCGTGGGCGTGCGGGCTGCGGAGGACCTTGACGTGCAGCAGGGTCGGCCCGAACTGGATGTCGTCGACGAATTTGGCGGCGCCGGTGACTTTATCAACGGCGTCGAGACGCGGCAGGCTTTTGCCGAGGATTTTGTGGTCAGCCATTGCCCTGCCTCCCTTCGGCGACTGCCAGGATGGCTTTGACGATATTTTCGTAGCCGGTGCAGCGGCAGAGGTTGCCGCTGATGTATTCACGGACTTCAGCCTCGCTGGGATGGGGATTATTTGCCAGCAGGGCCTTGCCCATGAGGATCATCCCCGGGGTGCAGTAGCCGCACTGGAGGGCAAAGTTGTCGATGAAGGCCTGCTGGAGGGGGTCGAGGGCATCAGGGCCGCCCAGGCCCTCGATGGTTACGATGTCGGCACCGTCGAGCTCAATGGCCAGCACCAGGCAGGAGTTGACCGGCTTGCCGCCCAAAAGCACGGTGCAGGCGCCGCATTCGCCGGCTTCGCAGCCGCGCTTGGCGCCGGTGAGGGCGAAGTCTTCCCGAAGGACGTCGAGCAGGGTGCGGTGGGCCTGAGGGGCAATTTCTTCCCGCCGGCCGTTTATTGTTAAGGCGATTTTTTTCATTTTCTTACCTCCGTTGCCGCCAGCGCCGACAGGGCCCGTTCGGTAAGGGTGGCCACAAGCTCGAGGCGATAGGCGGCCGAGCCGCGGATGTCGCTGATGGGCTTGGCGGCCTGGCGGGCCAGCTCGGCGGCCTTGTCGATGGTCGCCGGTGACAGGCCTTCATGTTTTATGAGTTCTTCGGCGGTGCGGACGCGGATAACGGTGGGCGCCACCGCGCCGAGGGCCAGGCGGAAGCTGGTCTGGTCGCTGAAAGCGGCGACATTGACGGTGGCCAGGTCGACCGACGGCCGGCGGGCCTTGCGGAGGAAGACGCTCTTGGCCTGGGGCGAGAGCCGCGGCAGAACTACGGCGCTGACGACTTCGCCGTTAAGGAGCACGGTTTTGCGGGGGCCGGCGAAGAATTTTTCCACCGCTACCAGCCGGTCGCCATGGGTGCCGTGCAGCTTAACCTTAGCCCCGAGGACGACAAGGGCCGGGGCGGTGTCGGCCGCCGGCGAGGCGTTGCAGAGGTTGCCGGCCAGGGTGGCCCGATGGCGGATCTGGACCGAGGCCACGCTGTGCATGGCCTGGCCGAGAACGGCGTATTCCGGGTAGGCGGCCAGGAATTTTTCGGCTTCGTTCAAGGTTACGGCGGCGCCGATGTCAATGGTGTCCTCATTGACGGTTATCCGGTCGAGCCCGGGAATTTTCTTAATATTTATGAGATGTTGCGGCAGCAGGACTCCCTTGCGCATCTGGACGATAAGGTCGGTGCCGCCGGCCAGGACTCTGGCGTTCTCACCGTAAGCGGCCAGGAGCGACGTGGCTTCAGCCAGCGACTGCGGCTCGTGGTATTCGTACCCGTACATGCCATCACCTCTAGTATAAAAATACACTATTTATTATTTTTATGCAACACTTATCATAAAAAGGAGCCTTTGGATAGGAAGGCTCTGATTTTTGCAGCGCTCGGCCAAGTATTATGGCTTCTTTGCCACGGAAACATATGCATCATCCCTGTTTTCATATATAGGCTATATTCGCAGGAATTATTCAAAATCCTGCCATTTGAATTTCGGTTTATCCGCAAAAAACGTGCCGCCTGCGGCACGTTTCGAAAGCAATAAGGCCAATGACTTAGGCCGTTCAGAAGCCCCCAGGTGCTAGGCGCGGCCACGCCTTACGCCGCGACGCGTACTTATAAACGTACGCTAGCAAGTAAGTTGTGGCCGCAACACCGCAGATGGGGGCTTATCAACGGCCGTATTTATTTGCGGAATAGCAGGTATTCGTAGGCCACCAGCGCCGCCTTGGCTCCCTCGCCGGCAGCGACGATTATCTGCTTGTCAGGGCCGCTGGCGACATCGCCGGCGGCGAACAGGCCGGGTATCGGCGTGGCGGTGCGGCAGTCGACGCGAAACTCGCCGTACTCGTTGAATTCGGCGAACCCCTGGGCGAACTCGGAGTTGGGGTCAAGGCCAATTTCGACGAAGACGCCCTGGACGGCGAGCTCACGCTCGCCCCGGCCATCCCTGGCGGCGACGACGAACTTTTCGACCGTTTCCTTGCCGTGGATGCTGCGGGCTTCATAGCCTTTGAGGACTTCGAGGTTTTTGGCGACAGCCAGTTTTTCGACCACTACCGGGTCGGCCCTGAAGTCACTGCGGACGATCAGATATACGCGGGCGGCAATGCCGTCAAGCTCGAGAGCGGCCTGGACGCCGGAGTTGCCGCCGCCGACCACCGCCACCTCCTTGTCGGCGTACAGCGGCCCGTCGCAGGTGGCGCAGTAGCCGACGCCACGGCCGGTGAATTCTTCCTCGCCGGGTACCCGGAGGCGGCGCGGCCGCTTGCCGGAGGCGATTATGACGGTTTTCGCACTGTAGATATTCTCGTCGCAGGTTACCCGGAAACTGCCGTCACCCTCGCGGGCGAGGCCGGTCACTTCTTCGTAGCGGATATCGACCGGAAATCTCTTGAGGTGTTCTTCGAATTTGCCGATAAGCTCGGGGCCGGTGATGTACTGGTAGCCCATATAGTTTTCGATATCCCGCGTCCACATCAACTGGCCGCCGAGGTCCTTGGTGATAAGCAGAAGGTCCATTTTCTTGCGGGCGGCATAAACCGCTGCCGTCATGCCGGCCGGGCCGCCGCCGATGATAATGAGGTCGTGCACGCCGTCACCTCCCTGAGCAGTAGCCCCGGAAACACCGTCCGGCCGCAAACTTGCGGGCCGGCGGAATTTTTGCTAGTATTTGTTTAGCAGCCGAAAATGAGGTGATATTGGTGATAACCGCGGAGATGATAGCCCGCATCAACGAACTGGCCCGCAAACAGCGCGGCGAAGGCCTGACCGAAGCTGAGAAAGAAGAGCAGGCCAGGCTGCGGCGGCTTTACATTGACCATATCAAAGGCCAGGTCAAGGATGCTCTCGACGCCAGGACGGGCGACCACCCGGCTGGCTGCGACTGCGGCTGCCACGGAAAACACTAGCCGGAGTAACGCTATATTTCATAATATGTTACCATTGACAAAAGGGCGACATAATAGCGGGCACTCAGTCCGCTTATCGGAAAGACCGGGAGGTAATCCCGGTCTTTATTATGCGGTTTCGAAAGTCTTGCAGTCGGTGTCGGTAGTTTTGGCGGCGTGGTCGCCATTGACCTCGATGCCCGAGGCGTGGCAGTAGTTGCCGGTCTCCCAGTGCTTGCAGTTGGTTACATAGCATTCGACCGACGGGGTAATCTGGGTTCCGGACTCGAAGGCCGCTTTGACCGTGCCGCCGATGTTGGCGTTGTGGAGAGCCCCCAGGTAATCGCCGACCCCTTTGCCGGCGTGGAAGGATTTGCACTGGGTGTCGGCCGACGATTTCGAATTGCCTTGGCTTTCATCGTTGAAGATGGCGATCTTGGCGGCCATGCATTGGTCGCCCGGCATCCAGTGGGTGCATTGATCTACGGTGCATTTGACAACAGGGTTTGCTGTAGACATGCTATTCACCTCGTTTTT
>JAEZLU010000228.1 GCA_023415075.1 Bacillota bacterium | reverse complement strand
CGATAAAGGCCCATCTGCGGCGTTGCTCCTCAAAGCGCTTGCTTGCGTACGTCCCGCAGTACGCGGCGCGGCGCGCTTTTCCGGTGCGCCTTGCATCTGGACCTTTCTAGCCAGCCTGGGTTTGTCTACGCTCTGAACGGCCGGGAAACCCCGGCCGTTTGATTTTTGGTGCATAACTCCCCAACCAAGTGGCAAGAATGAAAATAGGAAGGGGTGGGGAGAATTATGCGCTGCTGGCCTTTTGCCCTTTTGGTCGGCCTCATCTTTTTATCGTTTTTGGCTTTGCCCCGGACCGATGAAGCTGCGCCGGCGGCGGTGGAGGCTCTGGGCAAAGCCCTGGCAGTCACCGGGGCCAGCCCCGAGCGGCTGACGGTAAACGCTTGGTGCCAGCTGCCGCAGGCTGATCTGAAAGACTGGCAGCTTACGGCGCTGGCCGAGCAGGCCATGAGCCGGCTTGGCCTTACGCCGGCCGACTTTGACCGCTTCAGCAGCCGCAGCGAAGGCCACCGCCTGGTGCGGGCCGAAGGGCTGACCGCCGGCCGGCAGGTGACGGTGAGCGTGCAGGTGCTGTACCCGACTTGGGCCGAGCGGAAAAGGCCCGAGGCTTATCTGATCGTAAATGTCGAAACAACCTCCGAGCCGGCTGAAATCGCCGCCTGGCGAGTCCGGGTAAAGAACGCGGCCGGCTGTGGCGGCGGCAGCCCGCGGATAAGTACTTGCCTGGTGGGCTGGCTTGATGGTAAACTAGATAAGGATGAATGGCCCGAAAGACTACATAACGCCGGTCGGGTTCTTGGCGCTACGGTAATCGATAGCCTGATTCAGCCAGGGTTCGCCAGCGTAATCGCTTTTTCGCCGGTCTTGCCGGACAGCTTGACGGTAGGCGGAAAGCAGGTAAATTTGAATATGGCCATCCGTTACAGCCCGTACGATAACCGCACCTATGTCATCGTCGCTTCGCCGGTTATTCCCGGCGAGTATTAGCCAAGCGTTAGGCGGGAGGAAAGTAAGTGGAGAGATTTATTGTCAGCGGTGGCAGAAGGCTGTCTGGCAACATAAAAGTAAGCGGTGCCAAAAACGCCGTTTTGCCGATTATCGCCGCCTCCCTGCTGGGGACAACCTCCAGCAGGCTGGAGGAAATCCCCGACCTGGAGGATGTGCGGACGATTTGCGAAGTGATCGGCCACCTCGGGGTGAAGGTGTCGACGGCCGAGGCGGGTACGCTGGCGGTCGACAGCGCCGATATCACCTGCTGTGAGGCGCCGTACGAGCTTGTCCGCAAGATGCGGGCCTCTTTTCTGGTGATGGGGCCGCTGTTGGCCAGGGCCGGCCAGGCGAAAATCTCGCTGCCGGGCGGCTGCGCCATTGGCACCAGGCCGATTGATCTCCACCTGAAGGGGTTCGAAGCCCTGGGAGCTGAAATAGTTCTCGGTCATGGCTTTATCGAGGCCCGGACGCCGACAAGGCTCAAGGGGGCGCGGATTTACCTGGACTTCCCCAGCGTCGGCGCCACTGAGAATATCATGATGGCCGCCAGTCTGGCCGAGGGCCAAACCATCCTCGAGAATCCGGCCGAGGAGCCGGAAATTGTCGATCTGGCCAACTACCTGAACGCGATGGGCGGCAAGATCCGCGGCGCCGGCACCAACGTTATCCGCATAGAAGGTGTGAAAGAGCTCAGAGGCACTACCCACGCCGTGGTGCCTGACCGTATCGAGGCCGGCACCTATATGGTGGCGGCGGCCATTACCGGCGGCGATATCTGGCTCGAGAACGCCCTGTCCGAGCATCTGAAGCCGGTAACCGCCAAGCTCAAGGAAGCCGGCGTCATCATCGAGGAGAAGATCGACGGCGTCCGGGTCCGCGGCGGCGGCACGCTGAAGGCGGTGGATGTCAAAACCTTGCCTTATCCCGGCTTCCCCACCGATATGCAGTCCCAGTTCATGGCCCTGATGACGGTGGCCAGCGGAACGAGCGTCATTACCGAGACGGTGTTCGAAAACCGTTTCATGCATGTCGACGAACTCAAACGCATGGGGGCCAATATCAAGATTGAGGGCCGCAGCGCGGTGGTGGAGGGAATGCCCCACCTGACCGGCTGCCCGGTGAAGGCCACCGACCTGCGGGCCGGGGCGGCACTAGTGCTGGCCGGACTGGTAGCCGAGGAAAAAACCGAGATAAGCTGCATTCATCATATTGATCGCGGATATGAGCATATGGCCGAAAAACTGACCGCCCTGGGCGCCGATATCGTCAGGGTGGACTCGTAAGCTAGAACATAGCGGGGCAGCCGAAAAGGCTGCCCCGCGCTCCGGTTGTCGACAAAGTCCCATCTGCGGCGTTGCTCCTCAAAGCGCTTGCTTGCGTACGTCTCACATTACGCGGCGCGGCGCGCTTTTCCGGTGCGCCTTGCATCTGGAACTTTCTCGGCAACCTAGGTTTTGTCTACATTCTGAGCGGGGCAGCCGAAAAGGCTGCCCCGCTTTTCGGATTTCTTGTGCGAACATAGCTAAAAATTATCTGACTATCACTTTAACTCAGCTAAAATTGACTAGTGCTTAGAGCTATAAGCAAATCTGGCAATGTATTTGTGAAACATGAAAAACCACAATATATTGTGAGGTTGGTGCTATAATGCCTAACAATATAAAAAGCGCCAAACGCGGCGCTTTCTCTTTAGGTAGTTCGCTTGCGGTGAAAAATGTAATACCAACCCAATCCCAGTGCTCCAAATCCGGTTGCGGCAGATGCGAGCGGATTAGCAACTAGTTGTATCTGTTTAAACATCTCTATTCTTGCTGCCATCTCCGGGGGAATCTCATGCTTTTTAACCAGTAATACTATACCATTGGGTAAAAATACCCGTTCCTCAACTATTGGAAATTCCTCTTGCTGCAAATGCAGTTGATGTTCAATAGTGCCTAGAATGATTGTAGAGACTAACCCTACCAATAAAAAAACAAAACATAAAATCATCCATCGCATAAACTGGTCTCCCTTCAACCTTCTTTCGGATTCGCCTTTGGAAGATAAGGATACATTAAACTAGCGAACAAACAGTTGGCACCTGCTGAACTATTTATTGAGCAATTCAGAAGGGCTAGCCTCGAAAAGACCATCCACATGAAGATGTATCACCCTTCGCACCCAATGATTTCGCGGTAAGTTGTGGGGCCGAACATCAGGCGCGTGTAGAGCAGATGGTTGAATTTCCGGCGGTGGCTATTACGGATATTGAAGCGATAACAAAATTCGTGGAGGTAAACCTGTAGATGCTTGCCCGAGAGACCGTGGAACGTCCCTCGCACCACGGATTTCGCATTGGAGATGATGGTGTGTATCCACTTGAGGTGCTCGGGTCGCCTTTGGGGTTGGATTTCTTGGGTTCATGGTGGTAGCCGTTCTCCGCCAAACAGGTTTATGAGTAAAGCGCATCAGTGATAACAAGGGTTCCGGGCTTTACGCCGTCCCCGGCAATCCGCAGAACAGTCTTGCTCGTCATATCTGACACTGTACGTATCTTGACAAATGTTGGTTTATCGCCATCCAGCAGCGACAAGCCGATGATGACGGGAACCTTCTCCGTGCCTCGGTCCCGTTTCTGAAAAAATTACGAGACATCGGCGGTTTTCGTCATGATATAAATCATGTGCGGACTGCTTTCAGGGGCAAAGGGCGCTTTGCGGTAGTCACCGTACAGCGCTTTTGTCATAAACCCGGCCTGGCCCGCCATTGCCCCAAATTCCTCGGTGCTGATCAGACTGAACGCGATCGGCAGTTGCCTTTTTTCCTGCAGCCGGCCCTGCCGGTCATGGATTTCGAAGTACTGAACGCCGTGGACGGTTCCGGCGCCGTCGCGACGTTCCTGGGTGAACAGGGATATTGTCGTGTCGCCGGCTCCGGGAAAGCTGCCGCGGAAGGTAAGTTGGCTGTTCATCAGCCCGGTCCGTACGGCCGGGTTGTGAAGGGTGCAGATGAAGGTGCCGCCTGGCCGCAGGTGGCGATTGATGCGGCCGAGGGCCAGACGGCGGTCTTCGGCCCGGACTATTTCGGCGAAGGAGTGGAAGGGGATAAAGACCGTGTCGAAGCGGTCGGCCAGCTTGAAGGTGCGGACGTCGGCCTCGACCAGGGAAGCCGACAGCCCCTCTGCCCGGAGTTTGGCCGCCAGTCTCGCCAGCATCGGCCCGGAGTAGTCCAGGCAGGTCAGGTTGACGCCGCGGCGGATGAGCGGCAGCGAGACCCGGCCGGTGCCGCTCATCAGTTCAAGCACACTGTGCGGACCGGCGGGGATTTCGTCAAGATAAAAGTCCAGGTCATAATCAACGGCTACGTAATAATCATAGATATCGGCCACCTTGTCAAAATCGATGGTTTTGGCCATACAATGACTCTCCCCGCCTGGTAAATATTGAGAATATTTTACCAGACGGCCGACAGGCTGTCAAAGCGGCGGCCATGATGCTTGTCATATACTTCCCGCCGGTCGCATATTATGTTGTACACGGGTGCGGGAGGGGCGGGCGTGAAGAAGGTGCTGGCGCTAACGGTTTTACTGGTTATTGTCGCCGTGATTGTGTTACCTGTCGTTGCCGTATATCTGAGCGGCGGGCCGGCGGGACCGCGACAGGCCAAGATCCATCGGGGCGAGGATATTCCTGTCCGGGTGTATATGCATATGCAGGACCGGATTGTTGAGATGAGCTTGGAAGAATACATAAAGGGCGTAGTGGCGGCTGAAAT
>JAEZLU010000039.1 GCA_023415075.1 Bacillota bacterium | reverse complement strand
GCCGCCGTATAGGCGAACGGCAGGGCGAACACCGAATGGGATAAAGCGATATTGTCAAGATGGGCCTTCAGCTTCAACCAAGGCCAAGAGCCTGCCACTTTTCGTCCACCAGCTTCTTGATATCGGCTGACATGGTTATTTCGTCAGGCCAGGGGCGGGTGTTGCCCTCCTCCGGCCAGGTCTTGGTAGCGTCGATGCCCACTTTGGTTCCCCAGTGGGGCTGGGGCGACGAGTGGTCGAGGGCGTCCAGCGGGCCGTCGGCCAGAACAATGTCCCGCCGGGCGTCGATATTGTTGAAAACCCGCCACCACACCTCATTCATGGCCTGCACGTCGACATGGGCGTCGACGACGATGATCATCTTGGTGAACATCATCTGACCGAGCCCCCACACGGCATGCATCACCTTCTTGGCGTGCTGGGGATAGCTTTTCTTGATGGCAATCACGGCACAGTTATGGAAGACCCCTTCCAGCGGCAGGTTGATGTCGACAACCTCCGGCAGTATCTGCTGCAGCAGCGGCAGAAAAATACGCTCGCTGGCCTTGGCCATGTAGCAGTCCTCCATCGGCGGCCTGCCGACGATGGTGGCCGGATAAATCGGCTGCTTGCGGTGGGTTATGCAGGTGATATGGAAAACCGGGTAGTCGTCGGCCAGCGAATAATAGCCGGTATGATCGCCGAACGGCCCCTCCCGCCGCAGCTCGTCGGTCAGCACATAACCTTCCAGGACGATCTCGGCCTGAGCCGGCACCTCGACGTCGACGGTCAGGCATTTTACCAGCGACACCGGTTTCTTCCGCAGGAAGCCGGCGAAAACCATCTCATCGATTCCCGGCGGCAGCGGCGCGGTGGCGGCGTAAGTCGTGGCCGGGTCGCCGCCGATGGCTACCGCCACCTCCAGGCGGTCGCGGCCCAGCTCACGGTGGGCCCGGTAGTTCTCGGCCCCGCCCTTGTGGACATGCCAGTGCATGCCGGTCGTCCGCTCGTCATACACCTGCAGGCGATACATGCCGACATTACGTTTGCCGGTCTGCGGGTTCCTGGTGAATACCAGCGGCAGGGTTATGAAGCGGCCGGCATCGTCCGGCCAGCATTTCAGAATGGGAAACTTGGCCAGCGACGGCTCGTCCTTGATGACGACCTCCTGGCAAGGAGCGTTCTTCACGTAGTGGGGGAAGTTTATCGCCCGGCGGGCGGTAGGAATGAGGCGGAGAAGGTCAAGCTTATTCTGCAGCGAAATCTGGGGGATGCGCAAGATGTCCCTGATCTCGTCGCCGATGTCATCCAGCCTGTCCACGCCGAGGGCCAGGGCCATCCGCTCCATGCTGCCGAAGGCGTTTATCAGCACCGGGATATCGTAGCCTTTGACATTCTCGAAAAGCAGGGCGACATTTTTCGTCCCCGGCAGTTTTGACACCCGGTCGGTGATCTCGGTTATCTCCAGCTCACAGTCGACCGGCTGGCTGATCCGGCGGAGCCAGCCGCGCTCTTCTAGGGCGGTGATGAATTCGCGCAAATCGTTGAAGGCCAAAAAATCGCCCTCCTTCCTGTCGGCCGTTGCTAAGCCCCCACCTGCGTTGCCCCCGCAAGGAGGAGGCCGTCGTTCTATGGCCCAAAATCGCCAAGAACGACGCACTTGGTCCCACGCGTGCTCGCTCGCCGTACCATGTAGAACCTGCATGTCGCAGATAATTCAACGCAAAAAATTATCGCCGACACACTATTCGAACACGGTTACTGTCTTCGCTCTCACACTCGGCCCGCCTAGCATCTGGGGTCTTCTGAACGGCCGAAGCTGTGTCTACTTTCTGAGCAAGTGCTTGACGATCAAAATACTTATCTCATACAAAACCAGCAGGGGCACGGCAATCATCGTCTGGGAAAAAACGTCGGGGGTCGGCGAAATGACCGCGCCGACGACGAAGGACAGGACGATGACCGCCTTCCGTTTTGCCAGCAGGAACTTCGAGCCGATCAGGCCAAGCTTGGCGGCCACCAGAATGAACAGCGGCAGCTCAAAAACAAAGCCGAAGGGTAACAGGAAAGAAATAACGAACGACAGGTACTGGCCGATCGAGAACATCGGCTGCAGGTCGGCGGTGGCAAAGCCCATGAAGAACTTGATGCCGGCCGGCATCACAAAAAAATAGGAAAAGGCCAGGCCGATAAAAAACAGCACCAGCGACACCGGCACCAGGAAAATCGAGGCCTTGCGCTCGTTATTGGTCAGGGCCGGCACCACGAAAGCCCATATCTGGTAGAAGATTATCGGCAAAGCCAGCAGGAAGCCGGCGAAGAACGACACCTTGAGATAGGTAAAAAAGGCTTCAGCCGGATTCATGTAATACAGCTTGCCCGCCGGGGCGGTGATCAGATGCACCAGTTCCTCGACGTAAAAATAGCAGGCAGTGCTGGCAACAAGCACGGCAACGACCGAAACAATCAGCCGCTGCCGCAGTTCCTGCAGGTGGTCGACGAGCGACATCTCGCCGCCGGCGGCCGCTGCCTGTTTATTATCATGTTCGGGATGGTTGTCAGCCGTCGGCATTTCCTACTTCTTCTCCTCCGGCTTCTGGCCCTCGCTGATTTTAGCCTCCGGTTGGTGCTCTTCCGGCTTGGATTCGACCGGTTTGGCCTCAATGTTAATCGGTTCTTCTCTGGTCTGTTCGCTGGACATGGCCCGCTTGAACTCGCCCAGCCCCTTGCCCAGGGCCTTGCCGACTTCAGGCAGTTTACCCGGTCCGAAAACAATAAGGGCGATGACCAATATCAGAATCAGTTCCGGCATCCCTAGATTGAACATGCTACCACTTCCCTCCGGCTTAGTCCCAACTTTTATTATACTTGTCCAGCCGGCAAAACACAATGGTGGGCGGCAGCTTGAAACCTGACCGCCCACCGGTTAGCCTAGGAAGCCCGGCCTACCAGTTTGCCCGGATTGAGAATGTTGTTGGGATCAAGGGCCTCCTTGATGGCCCGCATCACGGCTAGCCCCTCCTCGCCGAACTGCGACGGCATATATTTAAGCTTGCCGAGACCGATGCCGTGCTCGCCCGACAAGGTGCCTCCCATTTCGAGGGCGGTCGCGAAGATTTCGTCCATCGCCTTATAGACCCGCTCCATCTCCTCCGGCAGCCGGAGGTCGGTGACGATTGTCGGGTGAAGATTGCCGTCGCCGGCGTGGCCGAACGTGCCGATCTGGACGTTATGGCGGGCAGCAATCTCGGTGACTTTCCGCACCATTTCCGGCACTTTACTGCGCGGCACGGTGGCGTCCTCGCAGAACGTCGACGGCCGCAGCTTGGCCAGCGACGGCAGAGCGGCCCGGCGGGCGGCCCATACCTGGTCTCTTTCCCGGGTGCTCTGGGCCACCCGGACTTCACCGCCGTTAGCCCGCAGGATGGCTTCCATTTTGGCGGCGTCCTTTTCCACAGCGGCGGCATCGCCGTCGACCTCGGCCAGGATTATCGCCTCGGCTTCGAC
>JAEZLU010000328.1 GCA_023415075.1 Bacillota bacterium | reverse complement strand
CGGATGACGACTTTTTCGGCCGGCCGGTCCTGGGGACCGGTAGCGACTTTGCCGATGGCCTGGACGACGCCCAGGCCGTCGACGACTTTGCCGAAGACGGCGTGCTTACCGTCGAGCCAGGGTGTCTTGGCAAGGGTGATGAAGAACTGTGAGCCGCCGGTGTTGGGGCCGGCGTTGGCCATCGACAGGATGCCGGGGGCGTCGTGGCGCAGGTCCGGGCTGAATTCGTCGGCGATGGTGTAGCCGGGGCCGCCGGTGCCGTTGCCGTTCGGGTCGCCGCCCTGGATCATGAAGCCATCAATGACCCGGTGGAAGGTCAAGCCGTCGTAGAAGCCCTTCTGGGCGAGCTGGACGAAGTTTTTGACGGTGCCGGGGGCCCGTTGGCTGAAGAGCTGGATGGTAAAGCTGCCTTTGGAGGTGTCGAATTTGGCAAAGGTTTTTTCGGCCGGCAGGCCGGCAGTAAGGGTGGCCGGAGCGGCCGGCGCAGGGGCCGGGGCCGGCGGAGCGGGCTGCTTGGCGCTACAGCCGGCTAGGGCCAGGGTCATAAAGATGCAGGTCAGCAAAGTGATGAGGCGGATTTTCATATGGTCAGTCCTCCCAGGTCCGGACAGGCGTCCGGTTTTTGCCTACTGCTTTATTATGCCCCAGCGACAGGTACTGGTCAATATTTCCGTTAGACTTTGGCCTGGGTGAGTTTGTCGAAGAGTTCCTCGCGGGTCTTGGCGCCGACTTTGGTCATTATCTCGTCGGCGCTCAGGGGGTTGAGCGGCTTGCAGAGGATTTCGTGGATCCGCAGGTTCTGCATGGCGGTGGAGGTGTCGATTATCCAGCTGATGGCGGCCTGGGGGGAAAAGTATCGGCAGCACCTCGGCTAATCAGTGACCGACGAAAATTAAACAAGACCCTTCCCGATCACACGCCGGGAGGGGTCTTGCGTTTTTCAGGGCTTATTGGGCAACTATTAGCTCCGGGATTGCCGCTGAGCGTTAGGATGAGCAGCCCGTTATTTACGTTCGTCGGCCCGGGCCAGGCCGAGGTCGACGTGGCAGTAGCCGCCGGGGTTCTTGGCCAGGTATTGCTGGTGGTATTCCTCGGCCGGGTAAAAGTTTCGCCAGGGCTCAACTTCGACGACGATCGGCCGGGAATACTCCGGCTGCCTGGCTCTGATGAAGTCGAGGATAACCGCCCGCTCAGCCTCGTCCTGGTAGTAGACGCCGCTGCGGTACTGACTGCCGCGGTCGGGACCCTGGCAGTTCAGGGTTGTGGGATCAATGATCCTGAAGAAGTGGTCGAGCAGCTTGGACAGAGGCAGGACGGTTTCATCGTAGGTAACTTCGCAGATTTCCGCGTGGCCGGTGGTGCCTGAGCAGACTTCCTGGTAGGTGGGGCGGTCGCTGTCGCCCTGGCCGTAGCCCACCTGGGTGGCGGCAACGCCTTTCAGCTGCCGCAGGTAGGCTTCGACGCCCCAAAAACAGCCGCCGGCCAGCCAAATCTTTTTCATAGTGATACCTCCAATAATCATCAGGCTGTCACAAACCGAGCATAGCTAGGCGCACCGGCGACGGCCCTGGATGGGCCTAGTCCCGAGTGCGCCATGGATGGCGTCAGCGCTCGGGGAAGATCGCGCCGCGACGGCCCAGGACGGGCCTAGTGCCGAGCGCGCCATGGATGGCGCCTGCGCTCGGCCGCCGCGTACACGGACGTACGCAAGCAAACGCTCTGAGGAACAACAACGCTAGGCGAAGTTTTTCAACAGCCTATTTTATTAGCGGAGGAAGGTGACAAGCTCGGACAGCGGCTTGTGCGGCGGAGAGGCCGGCTGGTCGGCCGGGTAGCCCACTGGCACGAGGGTGACGAAGTCTTCGTCCGGGCCGGAACCGATGATTTTTTCGATGGCGTCTTTGGCCTGGGCCGGGCCGGACATCCAGACCGCTCCTAGGCCGAGGGTGTGGAGGCCCAGCAGGAGGTGATCGACGAAGGCGCCCACCGACTGGATGCGGGAGGCGGCCGTCTGGCGGCAGCGGTTGATGGCGATGACCCTGGGCTGATCCATGTTGGCGGCCTGGAGCTTGTCGGCGATCGACTGGTAGATGCTGGCGGTGACGGCGATAAGTACGGGAGCCTTGACGAAGAAGGCCGAGGTCTTCTGCCAGCGCTCGACCGCCTGGCGGTCGGCCTCGGCGGCCGGCAAGGAGGCCAGGTAATCGGTGACCTCCTGGACGGCCTGGCCGATGGCGTCGATCTTGGCGCGGCTGGTTATGAGGTATACGTGGTAGGGCTGCTTGCCGCCACTGCTTGGCGAGAGGCCGGCGGCCTCGATGGCTTTGAGGATGAGTTCTTCGGGTACGGCCTTATCCTGCCAGCGGCGGATGGACCGCCGGGACCGGAAGAGCTGCTCAAGGGCAGCGAAATCCATATCAATCCCTCCTGATGTTTGCTATGTTTTGGTGTTGCTATATTGTGTTCCACAACGAGAACAGGTATCCCTGCGACTCAATTGCTAAGGCCACAGATCGTTCAGAAAGCTCCAGATGCTAGGCGGGCCGAGGAAAGCGCCGCGACGGCGTACACGGGACGTACGCCGAGCAAGCTTCCGGAGGCCTAACAACGCAGCTGGGGCTTTATCAACGATCTGGGAATAATGCCGTAGCGCCGCAGTCCCTTATAGGGCTCTGCGGCGCCTCTCCTGGGGAGACGGTGCGGACCCCGCCTCTCCTGTATATATTATGCTGCAACAGGCACTTTTTTACCGCCGGACGGCGATGTTTTCCTATCAGCCTTTATCAACGGCCGGAAGGGGCGGTGGTGGCGCCCCAGTTAAACTGCGGCTCAACCACCGGCGGCGGGGCGACGACAATGAACTCGAGCTGGCCGTTGTTGCGGACCTGGAAGCCGGAAGAGCCTAGCTTTTTGTTGGCGGCGTCGAGAACAATGACTTCGAGGTTGATAAGTTCGTTCTTGTCGGTATCAAGGCTGAAATGGCCAAGTTTCTGGCCCTGGGTGACGATTGTTTCGCTTTTTTCTTTGACGCCTGACAGCCCCAGGCTGTATTTGAGGACAATTTTGGCCGGCTTGGCGACAACCATGTCGTCACTGGTCACAAAGGTGCAGACCCAGAAGGTTTCCGGACGGTCGACACTAATATCGACTTTGAGTTTGCTCTGCTCGGCAGCCTGGGCGACCGGCAAGCAGAGCAGGACAAGGACCAGGACGGCGAGGACGGCAACCGCTTTTTTCGGCATTGACAAAACCTCCTGTGCTTTCGGGTAATTAAAATTTTAGCACAGGCCAGAGTGGTTCACAATGAAAATTCAGAAGTAGACTCAAGGCCGTTCAGAAAGCCCCAGATACGAGGCGTCCCAGCCACGTAACAAAGTAGATGGGGCTTGGAGAGCGGCCGACTAGTAGCCAATTATCAATAGGCTGTCCACGAAGGCCAACATTCTTTCGATGTGGGCCAGGCGTTTGATGGTGTTGGTGTAGAATTCGCTGGCAGTCTGCTGGCCCTGACGGATGACGGGGACGACGAGGACGCCGTGGCGGATGGCCGGCGATTCGGCGAATTTGCAGAGGTTCTTCCAGATGTTGTTGATCTCGCCCTTTTCGATTTCGACGGCGATGCCAAAGTCGGGATGGAAGAAATCAATTTCGAAGTTGAGGCCTTTTTTGAAGAGCGGCGGGTGGCGGCGGTTGGTGACCGAGTGCCAGAAGCCAAGGGCTGCGAGATCGTCGGCAATGACTTTTTCGGCTTCGATACTCTTGCGGAAGGGAGTGCTGGAGACGGCGGCGAGCTCGCCACGATGGCTGAGGACGACCTGACAGAGACAGTCCTGGCAGAGGTTGGGCCTTTTCTGGTGCAGGTATTGCCAGGGCGGGTAATTATCGGCCATACGGCGCCTCCTTCATTGGTGCATAAGAAAAGACTTGGCTTGCGCGAAGTCTTTTGCCATTGGCATAGCGGACATGTAGATGGCATAGCGGTCGGAGGGAACAAGGCCGCAGATGGACTTTATATCCAATCTCTATTCCCAGATTTTTTGGATGTTGGTATCGACGTAGTAATGTTTGAGGATGTCCTCGGCTTTCCAGCCGTCCTGAGCATAGGTGTAGGCGCCCCACTGGCAGAGGCCGGCCCCGTTGCCCCAGCCGCGGCCCTTGAAGGTAAAGCGGCTGCCGTCATAGGTCATGTCGTCGATGAGGGTCGATTTGAGGCGATCATAGCCGA
>JAEZLU010000324.1 GCA_023415075.1 Bacillota bacterium | reverse complement strand
CGCCGGCGGCGATCACCACCACCAGGCTATCGACCTCGGGGCAGGCGGCCATGGCGGCGGCGCTGCGGGCCAGCACCGGCCGGCCGGCCAGCGGGAGAAAGACCTTGTTTATTTCTTTGCCCATCCGACGGCCGCTACCGCCGGCGGCGATTATCGCCACGACCATAAGTCCCCGCCCTTCCTTTTTCTACAAAGTTTTTCCGGCTCTTGCCATAATCATTATAAAACATTGCCGGCTGATGCTAAAGTTTTCCCGGCTTCGCCAAAAGGAAAACCCCGTTCCCGGGGGGTTCGGCCGCGCCTTCAGCCAGTTGATCGATAAGTCTGGCGATAATCGGGTCGCGTTTTTTCAAATAGGCGTAGAAAGCGTCGAGAACTTCCGGGTCGAACATGGTCCCCCGGCCGCCGGCCATCACGGCCAGGGCTTCGGTGGATACTCATGGCCGGCCGGTATACCCGCTGGGCGGTGATGGCTTCGAAGACATCGGCTACACAGAGGATCTGGGAAACAAGCCGGATATCCTCGGGTAGCTGCGCAAATACTGCCGTAACCGCGTACATCGGCAAAGGCATCTCCTCCGCGGTCAGCATTTTAGAAAAATTCGACAGGTTTCCCTATATCCCCTGCCTTGGCAAAAAAAGCGCCTGCCGCCGATATTGGCAGCAGGCACCTTTTGCCGTTTCTAGAGAGCCTTGAGCTTGGCAAAAATCATCCGGCCGGCGGCCGTCTGGAGCACCGAGGTCACCAGGACGCCGATGGTTTCGCCGATATGGCGCTTGCCGCCGTCGACGACGATCATTGTACCGTCATCGAGGTAGGCGACGCCCTGACCAAATTCCTTGCCGTCCTTGACGACATGGACGACCATTTCCTCGCCCGGCAACACGACCGGCTTGACGGCGTTGGCCAGCTCGTTGATGTTGAGGACAGGCACGCCCTGCAATTCGGCCACCTTGTTCAGGTTGTAATCATTGGTGATGATTTTGGCTTTGAGCACCTGACCCAGTTTGACAAGCTTGGAGTCAACCTCGGCGATGTCATCGAAATCGCGGCTGTCGATCTGGACATACATCCCCAGTTCCTTCTGGATGCGGTTGAGAATATCCAGGCCCCGGCGGCCGCGGTTTCGCTTCAGGAGGTCGGACGAGTCGGCGATGTGCTGCAGTTCTTCCAGGACGAAGCCGGGGATAAGGAGCGTCCCCTCGATGAAGCCGCTTTTGCATATGTCGGCTATGCGGCCGTCAATTATTACGCTGGTGTCGAGAATCTTGTACTGAGCGATATTGGTAGTCTTGTCCTTCTGCTTTTCCTTGTTACCCCAGGGCAAGGCGGTGAAAAGGTTGAAGAGTTCCTCCCGTTTGCGGATGGCGACGTTAATGCCGATGTAGCCCAGCACTATGCTGATGATGCCGGGGATGTATTTACCCACGATGGGGATTGGCAAAAAGGCGGACCCCAATAAATTAGAAATTATAAGTCCGACGGCCAAACCGAGAGAACCGGCCAAGATATCGAAAACAGGCATTTTGTTCAGGCGGGCTTCCATCCAGTAGGTAAACTGCCATAGCCGCTTGATAATCAGGGGGGAGAACAGGTAACCGAGGAAACCGCCGGCCAGGGCACCGAAGATGAAGGACAGGATGGTCGCCATGGTGATGTCGAAGATGCCAATGCGCAGGAATTCCGGATTGACGAAGGAGGCCAGAATGGGAATAACCCGGTCGGCCAAGACCAGGCCGGCGACGCCTGCGAGAACGGTGATTACAAAACGGAGCACTTTATCCAGCAATATTTCACCTCCAATCCACTATTAAATTATACGGGACATTTTCTTAGACAGCAATATCAAAAATACATATTATGGAATTTGTTCCTTCTATTTTTCCCGCAAACAACAAAAAAATACGTCAGTTGCCTGGCGTATTCTCTTGCAGTAAGCCGTCAATCCAGGTCTCGACGCTGAACAAATCTTTGTTGCAGGCGAGAACCAGTTCGCTCACAAGGATCTGCCTGGCGGTGTCGAGCAGCCGCCGTTCGCCTGTCGAGAGTTTTTTGAGCCGGTCTTGCAGCATGAGGTTTCGGACAACTTCGGCGACTTCAAAAATATTGCCGCTCTTTATCTTGGAAAGGTTGGCGTTGAATCGCCGGTTCCAGTTGGCGTTGGTCTGGACGGGCGCGGTGCGGAGAACGTCGATGACTTTTGGCACTTCCGGCTCGCCGATCACTTCCCTGAGGCCGATACTGTCGGCATTCTTCAGGGGAATCATCACCCTCATGCCACCGTAAGGCATCGTCAGAATGTAATATAGCTGCCGCAAGCCCAGCACTTCGTGCTCTTCAACTGCTTCGATCACCCCGGCACCATGCATAGGGTAAACCACCTTGTCGCCGATCGCTAGCATTACGGCACCTCCCTAGAATATGAATTTAGTATATCACAAATCAGCCTCCTCTGTCAAAATTTTATATTTTATCACAGCCATCTGTGCCTTGTCAATCAATGATTTGCATTTTATCGGCCATTGACAACGGCAAGAGGCAGTTTATATAATAAGCCTAAAGCGAGGTGTTGGCGGGTGAATGATAAATGTTGCGCCGACTTTCAGGCGGCGGTGGACGAGTACCTTATCCGCCACCGTAGTGTCGTCGATGTCATGACCAAGTACCAGGAGGCGACCGCCAGGGTTAACCGGGCCTTGGCCAAAGCCGTGACCGAGTGCGGCTGTGTGGAAATAAAGGCCGGCCGCCAGCAGGCCCCCTCGGAAGCCGATTACCACGACCTCAAAAAATTTGTTTCCTCGCACATCTCCGGCGACCTGTGCGAGCACTGCCAGGAGGTCCTGGCCAAGGAGCTGGGCCACAGCCTTTTCTACATGGCGGCCCTTTGCAACCTGACCGGTCTTAAGATTCACGACGTGATGCGCCAGGAGTGCCAAAACGTCAAGACCCTTGGCATCTTTCACCTGTCCTGAGCGGTAAACCTAAGGCTGCGCGAAATTCGCGCAGCCTTATTTTTTTTGACCGAGGCGGCTTTCATAAACGGTGGCCGGCCGGGAAAACTAAGTTTACTATTCTGACGAGGTGCTGCCATGGTCCGCCTGCTCTTTTCTCTGGCTGTTCTGGTCCTCGGCCTCGCCGCGCCTGCGGCCGTGGCGTCGCCGCCCCAAGGCGGTCAAGAGCTGTCCAGCGGTTATATGACGGTGGTCGACGAGGTCGGACAGATAATCCTCCAGACCGGCCAGGCCGTCCATCCGGGCGACGAATACGTCGGCCCGAGCGCCCGCCTTTATGAAGTAACCGCCGTTGAAGGTACCCTGGCCAAAGCCCGCTACGCCCGTGACGAGCCACCGGCCCCGCTAATAGCGCCGGCCCAGCCGCAGGCCGCCGGTCGTCAGCTGATTGCCATATACTACACCCACAACGATGAATCCTATATCCCCAGTGACGGTCAGGCCTCCATCCCCGGTAACGGCGGTATTTTCAAGGTTGGCGGCGCCTTCGCCGGCCGCCTGACCGAGCTCGGCTACCAGGTGGAGAACGACCAGACCAGGCACGGCCCCCACGATGCCAACGCCTACCAGCGCTCCCGCCGCACCTTTAAGCGCCTGCTGGAACAGAAACCGGCCGCCCTCTTCGATATCCATCGCGACAGTGCGCCGCTGGCCGCTTATCAGGCGACGGTCGGCGGCCAGCCGGCCGCCAGGCTGCTTCTGGTGGTCGGCCGCCAGAACCCCAACCGCCAGACCAGCCTGGACTACGCGAAAAGAATCATGGCCGCCGCCGACAGCCGGCATCCGGGGCTGGTACGCGGCATTTTCCTGGCCCACGGCAACTATAACCAGGACATGAGTCCCCAGGCCATGCTGGTGGAAGTCGGCAGCCAGTACAGTTCCCGCGAGGCGGCCGAGAGAAGCGCGGCTCTCCTGGCCGACCTGGTACCCCTTTTCCTGGCGCCGCCTGCCGCCGGCCCCGTGGCCCCCACCGCCGACTTCGCCGGCCGTACCGTCAGCTACGGCCGCGACCTCGCCGTCATTCTCGGCCTGACTGCTGCCGGCATTGCCGGTTACCTGTTCCTCAGCACCGGCAGTTGGCGGGAAGCCCGCCGCAGGCTGGCCAACTTCCGCCGCTTCGAATTCATGAA
>JAEZLU010000193.1 GCA_023415075.1 Bacillota bacterium | reverse complement strand
GATAGCGCGGTTACTGGATGATCGTATTGGTGTCGACGTTATATTCCAGTTTGTCGGTCCCCCAGGAGTTGTCGCCCTGGGTGACGCTGACATTGCCGGTGAAAGTGCCGAGTCTGCTTTTCCAGTTGAAATCGGCTTTGTCGGCGGTAATCGTCAGGCCGGTACGCTTGAAGCTTATACCGCCGTCGATGACCGCCCGGTCCTGCATTCCGTAAACGTAAACACTGTCGCCGGTAAAGACGATATCGTCCTGAGTGACGGTGACGCCGCCGGAGCCCCATACTTCGAGTGAGGCAATGCTTACCCGGGCCATGCCGGCGGTGATGACGCGGCCGCGGGCTTCTATGTAGACATTGCCTTTAAGTACATAATAGCCGGTGTTGACGTCGAAGTAGGTTTTATCCGCCTTGATGATCGGTTTGGCCGGGGCGGCTGCAGCCAGGCCGGCGAGCAGACAAAATGCCAGCAGCGTCAAAACTAGGAGCTTGTTTTTCATTGCTCTTCCACCTTTCTACCGAAATTATACCAATACCGACGGCTAAATGGTATGTTAATATATGTAAGCCAAACGGTTAATAGTATCACGGCAAGCGACGGGAGGTTCCGAGATGGGCCTACATAACTACCTCATTTTTGTGCGCAAGCTTAACAACATGGGCCGTTGGGCGACCGAGTTCATGCACCAGCGGACAACGGTCAGCGAGCATTCTTTTCTGGTGGCCCAGATCGGCCAGATGCTGGCGCTGATCGAGGAGGAAAACGGCGGCACGGTCGACTGGGGCCACCTGTTCAAAAAGCTCATCAACCACGATGTCATCGAGGCGATAACCGGCGATATCCTCAGCACGACCAAGTATAAGAGTCCGCAGCTTTCGAAAGCCCTGGGCATTATCGAGAAGGAACTGGCTGAGGAAACTTTTTTCTCCCAGATGGAACAGCCGTACAAAGACCTTTACCGCAACCTGCTGTTTGACGGTAAGGATGACAGCATGGAAGGGCAAATTCTGCGGGCGGCCGACAATATTGACGCTCTGATGGAGTGTATTTTCGAAGTCAAGCTCAACAATATCCGGCCGTTTGAGGAAAAATATTTTGCGATAATCAAGCGCTTGCAGGAAAGTGATCTGGTCAGTGTCCAGTTTTTCCTGGACAATGTCTTGCCTGGAATGGTGGCCGATTGCGAGCGGCTGGCCGGCAAAAAGATTCCGGGCAAGACCGCCGGGTAGGCAGGCGCTGATAAAAGAGGAGGATGAAGGGTGAACAGCGACGGCAAGATCAGCGACAGCGGGCCGGCCGCCCTCCAAAATCCGCCGGTCGGCATAAGCGAGGCCGAGCGGGAGGGCGTTTTTGTCAACGGCTTTATTTGCCAGCATTGCGGCCTGCACTTCAATCTCTTTTCTTGGAAGGCCAACCGCCATCGTGCCGATAATACCTACTGCCCGGAATGCGGCAAGCGGGGCGCCTTTCTCCATTACCGGCGGGCTTTGAGCGAGAAAACCTACCGCGATCGCAGTTCCCAGGACGAAATCTTTCGCTATGTGCCCTGGCCAGGCAGCCAGCTTATGAGCGACTCGATCATCCTGACGTCGGCCGTCCGGCCGGAGCTGCAGGGTAAGCGGCGTGGCTGACCGTGACCTATCCGTGTACTTGCCAAACGGAGCTTTTGCGGCTCCGTTTTTTGTTACCAAAATATATCTCTTTTGTCAAGGGGTTAAAAGAGGATTATTTGTTATCTGCCTTGAATAATACAATGCAAAAAGAATAATGAAACTCCTTTGCCGGCGAATTGTTGCCATTATATAGAGCGCTGAGGGTGGACCACATGAAGGAAGCATCTTTTGACGAATTTATCGATAGATTGCGCTCTCAGAGCGATATAGTGAATGTGATCGCCGAGTATGTTCCGCTTAAGAAAAGGGGGAGAAACTACTGGGGCTGCTGCCCCTTCCACGGTGAAAAGACGCCGTCATTCTCCGTAACGCCCGAAAAAGGTTTTTTTTATTGCTTCGGCTGCCAGGCCGGCGGCAATGTTTTTAACTTTTTGATGAAGGTCGAGAATATCACTTTTTTTGAAGCCGCCAAGTTGCTGGCCAAGAAACTGGATATCCCCCTGCCGGAGAAGGAGAAGTCGGAGCGCGACCGCGAGCTTGAGCGGGAGCGGGCCGGCCTTCTGCGGGCCAACACGACGGCCAGGGATTTTTTTCACGCCTGCCTGACGAAAACCGGTTACGGTAAAGCGGCCCTCGAGTATTTGGCCAGTCGGGGGATCGGCGGCGACACCATCGCCGCCTTCCAAATCGGCTTCGCGCCGCCGGCCTGGGATAAGCTGGTCACCGCCCTGACGGGGCGCGGCTTCTCGGCCGATGTGCTCATCAAAGCCGGCCTGGCGTTGCCCCGGCCGACTGGCGGCGGCATCTACGACCGCTTCCGCGACCGGGTCATGTATCCGATAACTGATCTGCGGGGCCAGGTGGTGGGCTTCGGCGGCCGGGTCATGGACGGCAGCCAGCCCAAATACCTCAACACGGCTGAGACGCCTGTCTTCAACAAGCGCCATATCCTCTACGGCCTGGACAAAGCCTATCAGGCCATCCGCCAGACCGGCAAAGCCATTATTGTCGAAGGCTATATGGATCTTATCGCCCTGCAGGCTAACGGTATCAAAAATGCCGTGGCCTCCCTCGGCACCGCCTTCACCCCTGAGCAGGCCAAACAGCTGGCCCGCTACGCCAGCGAAGTTTGCTTCGCCTACGACAGCGACGCCGCCGGCCAGAACGCCACCCTGAAGGCGCTGGCCACCGTCCGGACCCTTGGTCTTGGCGTGCGGGTGGTTATGCTGCCTGACGGTAAGGATCCCGACGAGTTTATCCGCAAACACGGGGTCGAGGCCTTCCGCAGCCTGGTGGACGAAGCGCCGGCCCTGCTGGATTACCAGGTGCGGCGGGCGCTGGCGACTACCGACTACTCAGGCCTCGAAGGCAAAGTGGCCGTTGTCGCCAAGGTCGTGCCGGCTCTGGCCGAGGCCGAGAACGCCGTCGAGGTCAATGCCCATATCGCCCGCCTGGCGGAAACGCTGGCTATCGACGAGGGCGCCATCCGGGCCGAACTCGGCAAATTCGCTGCCCAGGGGCAAAAGGATAAAAATGTAAGCCGGGGGAAGACTATTGGCATGACCGGCCTGTCCCGACCGGCGGCCAAGACGGTCAAGGCCGAGCAGGAGCTTATCCGCCTGATGCTTGAGGACAGTGCCATCATACCCTACGTGCAAGCCCAGTTGTCTGATGAAGATATTCAGGGCGAGGCGCGGAAAAAGATAATCAATTCGCTGTTCGCTGCGTATAATATGGGAAAAAGTCCCGCAGCCGACAGTCTGGCACTGACACTGCCGGCAGAGGCCGCCGGGGAACTTTCGAATATTATGGTTATGGACGTACAATTAAGCGATGTGACCAGGATGGTGGACGATTACATCCGAGCCATCCGCGAGGCCCGCATGAAGGCAGCCCTGGAGGATCACCGGCTGAAAGCCCAAGAATACGAACGCATGGGGGATAGCAAATTTCTGCAGGAATTAGCGGAAATCCAGCGAATAAAAGATGAAATCAATAAATTACACCAACTGTAAGTCTGCAAACTGTACCTTGTTCGGGTTTTGCCGAGGGGGGAGGGGAAGAAAATGAGCGAGAAAAGAAGCATACCGACAGATCAAGTCAACGAACTGCTGCACAAAGGCAAGAAGCGCGGCGGGATGCTGACCTATGCCGAAATTATGGATACCCTCCAGAACGAAGACCTGACTCCCGATGAAATTGACGATATGTACGAGGTCTTCTCCAATAAGGGGATCGAAATCGTTGATGAGATTCCCGAGGTTGAACCTCTGGATGACGCCGATATTTCCGAGATCGAGGCTGCGCCGGAAGAAGTCGATATCGATCTGACAATCCCCGAGGGGGTCAGCATCGACGACCCGGTACGGATGTACCTCAAGGAAATCGGCCGGGTGCCGCTCTTGTCGGCTGACGAAGAAATTGAGCTGGCCAAAAGAATGGAGATGGGCGATGAGGAGGCCAAGCGCCGCTTGGCCGAAGCCAACCTCCGGCTGGTGGTCAGCATCGCCAAACGCTATGTAGGCAGGGGTATGCTTTTTCTGGACCTCATCCAGGAAGGTAATCTGGGCCTTATCAAAGCTGTCGAGAAATTCGACTACAACAAAGGCTACAAATTCAGCACCTACGCCACCTGGTGGATCCGGCAGGCCATCACCCGGGCCATTGCCGACCAGGCGCGGACCATCCGCATCCCGGTCCATATGGTGGAGACCATCAACAAGCTTATCCGCGTATCCCGCCAGCTGCTGCAGGAACTGGGCCGCGAGCCCAGCCCGGAGGAGATCGCCAAAGAGATGGATGTCAGCGTGGAACGGGTCAGGGAGATCATGAAGATCGCCCAGGAGCCTGTTTCCCTGGAAACGCCGATCGGCGAAGAGGAAGACTCCCATCTGGGCGACTTCATCGAGGACCAGGACGCGCCAGCTCCGGCCGAAGCCGCCTCTTTCATGTTGCTCAAGGAACAGCTGGAGGAAGTGCTGGAAACGCTGACGCCGCGGGAGGAAAAGGTGCTCCGTCTGCGCTTCGGCCTTGATGACGGCCGGGCCCGGACCCTGGAGGAAGTTGGCCAGCATTTCGGCGTCACCCGCGAACGTATCCGCCAGATCGAGGCTAAGGCCCTCCGCAAGCTGCGCCATCCCAGCCGCAGCAAGAAACTCAAGGATTTCCTCGAATAACCGACCAGTCTCAAAGGGCGTTCAGAAACCCCCAGATGTCAGGCGGTCCGGGCAAGCGAACGGAGGCAGTACCCTCGAGTACTACGAGTGAGCGTCCGCAGGACTAACGCCACAAATGGGGGTTTATCAACGAACGCCATGAATTACTAAATAAAGTTTGTCCTATTCGCTTGACGGCAGAGACACCCTGTTTTATAATATATTTTGTCGGTGCACATTCCTCGATAGCTCAATGGTAGAGCACGCGGCTGTTAACCGCGGGGTTGTAGGTTCGAGTCCTACTCGAGGAGCCACTTTCGTTAGTAAACAGGTCTTCTTCGGAAAACCTGTTTTAATATCTTTCAGGGCCTATAGCTCAGCGGTAGAGCAGCCGGCTCATAACCGGCCGGTCCCTGGTTCGATCCCAGGTGGGCCCACCAAACTTCATCTA
>JAEZLU010000290.1 GCA_023415075.1 Bacillota bacterium | reverse complement strand
CGCCGTTGTGTAGGCTGGCTACGCGCCGTTGACGCCTGCGTCGGTAACGACACCGCATGCCCGACCAGGGACGGTCGGGCAAACCGACCAACGTTCAGGAGTACGTCGGGCGGTGGTGCGGTGTCGTCGACGGGCGTCTTACGGCGCGTCCAGTCGGAACTTCGGCGCATGGCGTCCAGCGGCAACGAAAGCCAAAAGCCTTAATAAATGGATAATACCTCAAAAATCAACATCAGTTACGAACAAGCCAAACACAAAGCCTCCGCCAATGGGGAAATCCCGACGGCGGGGGCTTTTTTCGCAATTGAGTAAAATTTTCACATTTTTCAATTGGTTTAGTAGGAAAATTTTGCTTAACAGCGAATGGTGTTGTATATACATATATAAATGCTCGCCTGGTGCACCCGTCGGCCGCTAAGGCCCTCGGAGGCCGTAAATGTATATACATATATACAAATTAGCCTGAAAACCAACCACCGGCAGCGGCTGCGGAGAGGAAGATGCTTGTGCCGACCGACAACCTCAAACAGGCTTACGACCTCGCCTATCGCAAGGCCTGCGCCGACTTTGCCCGCTGGCAGCCGGCCGACATGGCCGCCAGCGGCGGCGCCGGCTTCGACCCGGCTGCCGCCGCCATCGGCCTGCGTTATGCCGGTGACGACTACATCATCCGTTGGCCGGGCGGCGAAGTGATGACCGCCGGCGGCGAGCCGGCGCCGACCACCGCCGGCATCGTCCTCCTCCATTACCTGTTACGGGCCGGCGGCCAGCCGCTCGCCAACCGCCTGATCTCCTTCAAGGAGATTCCCAACGGTGGCATGATCTATCTCGACGCCTACAACAAGCGGATAATCGGCTACCTCCTCGCCGTCTTCGGCGGCCGGCCGGCCCTGCTGCCGGAAGCCGGGCGGCTTCTGGGCGGCGCCGCCGCGGCTTTCGGCCACTATGGCCTGCGGCTCGACGTACTGCCACGCCTGCCGGTCACTTTCGTCCTGTGGGCCGGCGACGACGAATTGCCGGCCACCGCCACCGTCCTCTACGACGCCAGCGCCTCCTTCTACCTGCCGACCGAGGACCTGATCGAGGCCACTGCCCACAGCGTCCGCCAGCTGGCGCGGGCCGCTCAAAAACTTGCCGGGGCCTAAGCCGCGGTCGCATAAGGAGAGTATTACATGAAAATCGCCATCTCAGGCAAAGGCGGCGTCGGCAAAACCACGGTGGCCGCCAACCTGGCCCGCCTGTTTGCCGTCGACGGCTGCAAGGTGTACGCCGTCGACGCCGATCCCGACGCCAGCCTCGGCAGCGCTCTCGGCCTCGACGACGCCGTTCTGGCCGGCCTGACGCCGGTCAGCGAGCTTGAAGACGTCATTGCCGCCCGTAGCGGCGGCGGCGCCATGTATACCCTCAACCCGGAAGTCGACGACATCCTCGACGACTACAGCCTGAGCCTCGGCAACATCAGCTTTTTCCGCATGGGTGGTGTCAAGCAGGGCGGCTCAGCCTGCTACTGCCGGGAGAATACCTTCCTCCACGCTCTGGTGGGGGCGCTGCTCCTCGGCCGCCAGGACGTCGTCGTTCTCGACATGGGGGCCGGCATCGAGCACCTGACCCGCGGCACCGCCAAGGGAGTCGACGCCATGCTGGTGGTCAGCGAGCCCACCAAGAACAGCGTCCAGACCGCCAAAGTAGTGGAGAAGCTGGCCGGCGACCTCGGCATCCGCCAGGTCCGGATAATCGGCAACAAAATCCGCGGTCCCCGGGACGAGGCCTTCCTGCAGGCAGCCTTCGCCCCCGGCGAGCTCATCGGCCTATTGCCCTTTGATGATGCGGTGCTGGAAGCGGCCCGCGGCGGCCCGGTCGACGTGAGCGTCGACAGCGGCCCGCTGGGGCTAGCGATGCGGGCGATCTACGGCCAGCTAAAAACAGGCTGTTGAAAAACTTCGTCTAGCGTCGTTGCTCCTCAGGCCGCTTGCTTGCGTACATCTCTAGTACGCGGCGCGGCGCGTCCTTCCGGTGCGCCTAGCTATACTCGTTTTTGAACAGCCTGGGGTTAAATACAAAGAAAGCTTTACTAAACCCACCTGCGCGAAGGTAATTGACTTAACATAACGGGAGGTTGAACAATGTCGGAAATGGAGTTCGAGAAAACCACCGTCGACCCCGCGGCGCGGGCCATGCTGGTCAAAGCCAGGAAGATCGGCTACCTCACCAGCTTCGACCGGGCCAAAGCCCAGGAGCCCCGCTGCGCGTTCGGCAACACCGGCATCTGCTGCCGCATCTGCCTGCAGGGTCCCTGCCGCATCATCCCCAAAAAGCCGGGGGCCAACAAGGGCATCTGCGGCGCCCAGGACTACACCATCGTCGCCCGCAACACCGTCCGCTACATCGCCGCCGGCGCCTCGGCCCATTCCGACCACGGCCGCCATATCGCCAACACCGTCCTCCATGTGGCCGAAGGCAAGGCCAAGGACTATAAAATCACCGACAGCGCCAAGCTCCTCAAGGTGGCCGAGCGAATTGGCGTCGTCACCGCCGGCCGGCCGCTGAGCGACGTCGCCAAAGACGTCGCCACCGCCGCCCTCGAGGATTTCAGCCGCCAGGGCGACGCGCCCTGCACCTGGATTGCGACGACGGTCACCGAAGGCCGCAAACGCAAATTCAGGGACACCACCATCATGCCATCGAGCATCAACGGCGCCATCGCCGAGCTTCTCCACCAGACCCATGTCGGCAACGACAGCGACCCGGTCAACACCATCTTCGGCGGTCTCAAGGCGGCCCTCGGTGATTACGACGGCATGCACCTGGCCACCGACCTGTCCGACGTTCTTTTCGGCACGCCCCAGCCCACCGTCACCGAAGCCAACCTCGGCGTTCTCGACCCCGACATGGTCAACATCTGCGTCCATGGCCACAATCCGCTTCTCAGCCAGATGATCGTCGACATGGCCCGCGAGATGCAGGACGAGGCCAAAACGGCCGGCGCCAAGGGCATCAAGCTGTCCGGCATCTGCTGCACCGGCAACGAGGTCCTCGGACGGGCCGGCGTGGCCATCGCCACCAACTATGCCACTCAGGAGCTGGCCATCATGACCGGCCTGGTCGACGCCGTCGTCGTTGACGTCCAATGCATAATGCCCAGCCTGCGCACCCTGGCCGAGTGCTTCCACACCAAAGTCATCACCACCATGGCCCTTACCAAGATCCCTGGCGCCTACCACTTCGAATTTGACGAGGAGCACGCCTACGACAGCGCCCGGGCCATCATCCGCCTGGCCATCGACACCTACAAAAACCGCGACC
>JAEZLU010000083.1 GCA_023415075.1 Bacillota bacterium | reverse complement strand
GCCGCCTTTACCTTCGCACTGACGGCCCCTGCCTTCGCCGCCCCGACCTTCACCGACGTACCGGCCAAGCACTGGGCGTACGATGCGGTGACCAAGCTGGCCAAGGCCGGCCTTATCGAGGGCTACGGCGACGGCACCTTCCGCGGGGACCGGCCCATGAATCGCTACGAATTCGCCGTTCTCACCGTTAAAGCCATCGACCGCTTCGACCGGGCCGACGAGACCCAAAAGCAGCTTATCGACAAGCTGGCCGCCGAGTTCGCGGCCGAACTGAACCGCATGGGGGCCCGCCTGGCCAAGGTGGAAGCCAAGACCAAAACCTGGCTGGTGGGCGGCGATGCCCGCTTTCGCTACTACACGAACAATCCCAAGGACAACAACGCCAATAAGGTTAGCGGCGTGAACAACACCGACTGGCGGGTGCGCTTGAAGTTCGCCGGCACCGTCAACGACAATACCACCGTTCAGGGCCGTTTGACGACCAACTACGGCATCAAATTCGGCGCCACTGATTCTAACTTCGGCTCTTACGTCAATGTCGACACCTTCAACCTGACGACCAAGGGTTTCCTCGGCCTTGATAACTTCCGGCTGGGCCGCACGCCTCTCGACTTCATCGGCTGCGGCCTCATCGGTAAGCCGCTCAACGTCGACGGCATTACTATCTATGACACCATCGGCGCGTTGAAGTTCACCGGCTTCACCGGAAACATCAAGCCGGCGGAAGGCGTTAACGGCAGCATCACCAGCTCCCCGGAACAGATGACGACCGCCCAGATAGCCTACAAGGTATCGCCCGACTTCCAGTTCGGCCTTGGCTACTACTGGTCGGATATTCCCGGCTACAGCAATGTGGCCACCGGTGGCATGCTGGCCAATAACGGCGCTCAGTTCAAAAGTTCCAAAGGCTATGACCTCTCCATAAAAGCCAAACTGGCCGGCCTCAATCTCCTGGCCGACTACGTAGGCACCACCCTAAACAGGCCGGTTAACGTGGCGTCGAGCCCGAAAGGCTGGGCCGTCCAACTGTCCAACGGCAACGGCCCGGGCGCGACCATGGCCTACTATCCGACCTCCTGGCTGCTGGTCCGGCCCACCGAGAAGGGCGCCAACGCCTTTGCGATCGGCTACCGCAGCGTCGATGCCGGCACCATCCCCGCCGGCGCCGGCGGCTTCGATACCACCGCCCTGGCGACTCCTGCCACCTATTCCAACATATACCTGCACGGCACCGACAACTCGAAGGCCCTCTACCTCGTCTGGCAGACGGTCATGGACAAGAATGTTACGCTGTCTCTTGAATACCAGGACTTCCAGCTCAAGAACCGCGGCATGACCAGCCTGACCGACAACAAGCTCGATACCACCTTCATGGTCAAAGTCGACTGCTATTTCTAATACCGTGTATTCGCTGAAATCGATAGAAGCCCGGGATTATCCGGGCTTCTATCGGAATTCTTGTGTTTGCCGGCGGGTGACCCGCCGGCCGGATTAAGGCACAATACGGCGATGGGAGAGTATTTGTGCTCGTGAGATACCGACATTACACTTCGCAGGAAATGGTAGACATGCTCGCCCGGGAGCGCATATATTTCTCGCACAGCCACTCGGTCGTCCGCGGACGGCATAAACCCGACGCAATTTTCCTGACGGTGCAAAGGGAAAGTGGCCAAGGAATCCACGGGACCATTGCCATCGGTTGTGAAAGTTTCAACCATAGCGATGGCGTGGTGGAGATCTTTAAAAGCAATAATTTTGCCTGTGACGAAGCGACGGGTAGATTCTTCAAATTATGGACAATTGCTTACCACCGAACGGGAAACGGAATGATGCTTCTCGATAAGGTAATGGACAGCCTAGCCGCGGCCCAGGAAAGTTCGCCGTTTCTTCTTTACGCCTCCCCTCAGCAAAAGGGAATTGCCGATTATCATCGGTTCATGCGATCGCCGCTCCCCAAGGTAAGCTACGGGGAAGTGATGCAGGCTCTGGGGTACTGGGACGATTGTCAGGGAACGACCGGCGAGGAGGAAACGGATACCGAGATAGATTATCTGGTCGCGCCATATAAACGGGGCTGGTGGGCGGCCTGGGCCAGCGGCGACCTCATCGTGCCGCTGTTCGCGTTCGAGACGGAGGCGGTGCGGTTCCTCCGGGCGAGGGCGGCCTGCGACCCGCTGGCCAAGATTACCGTCAGATCAATCCCCGCGTACAGGCGGAACAAAAGACCCAATCCCTACGTACTTGTCGACCGGACCAAGAATATGAAGGAAAGGGTGGCCTGGCTGCAGGGCGAAATCGCCCGTCTTCAAAGACTGAGCAGGACGGCCAATTACCGAGGCTGATACAAGAAAACCCGGCCATCCGGGTAATGGCTGTCGAACATGAATCGGAGGCGTAACCCTTGAAAAGATTGCAGGCATTGCTTGATGTTATCAAGATTATCCGCGATCTGAGCGTATTGGACTGCAATGTGATGATCACTGACGCTGAGGCCAAGATTCTCCGCTATGTCGACGGTAAGACCTTTTCAACTTCGACCCAAATCGGGGCGACCGCACCCGGCGGCCTGGTCAAGGGCTGTATAGAAAGGCGCGAGGTAACGCGCGGCATCATTCCGGCCCGCCTATACGGCGTTACCCTCAAGGCCATCTGCCACCCGATAATCGAGGAGGACGGCACACTCTCGGGCGTGATCGGTACGGCTACAAGCCTGAAGGTGCAGGAGCAGCTTCACGGCGCCGCCCAGTCGGTGGCAGCAACCTCGCAGGAGATGGCGGCGACGACCGACGAGCTGGCGACGGCCGCCGTCCTATTGGCCGGCAACCTTAGCCAGGCAAAAGTCTCGGGTGAGCTGGTACTCAGTGAAATCGACAAAACCAGCGGCATATTGAAATTCGTCAGCGATGTCGCCAGCAACTCCAACCTCCTGGGGCTGAATGCGGCGATCGAAGCGGCAAGGGCCGGCGAACAAGGCCGCGGCTTCGCGGTAGTCGCCGACGAGATCCGCAAGATGGCCGACAACAGCGCCCAGTCGGTCCGCGATATCAAGGATATCCTCCACAACATCCAGGGAGAGATTCGGAAGGTCGTCGACATTGTCGCGAAAACCGCCGAGCAGGGGGAAACCCAGGTGCTGGCTACCGACAGGATCAGGGCAACCATGCAGGACCTGGCGACGTCGGCTTCCGAAATCGAAAAAATCGCGGAGATAGTGTAAGTAAGCTTATCGTTCAACGGAAAAGAAAGAGGTGGCTAATGGTGGAAAAGCCCACAAGGCAAAGAGTTGTACTGGCGGCATTGCTATTTATCATACTGGTCTTCGCTTATTTTGACAGGGTCAATACTTCGGTGCTGGCCGCGGACGAGTC
>JAEZLU010000073.1 GCA_023415075.1 Bacillota bacterium | reverse complement strand
ATAAGCGCCTCCAGGGCTATCTTTACGCAATCAGTAGGTGTGCCTACAATCCGCCAGGCACAGATGGCCGGGTCCTCGAGGCAGTATTGGTCCACCCGGATGGGCTGGTGAACGGTGATGGCCTGGCTGGTGGCGCTGCGCTCGCTGTCGGGAGCCACTACGGTTATTTCGCCGAGGGTGGACAATTCCCGCCAGAGAGCCTGGATGCCGGGGGCGGTAATGCCGTCGTCGTTCGTGAGTAATATCCGCAAGTCAAGTCCTCCCTTAAATGAGCAGTCGGTAAAGGTCACAACTGGCCCATAAGCTTATGGGTCTGCGGTATGACCCGCACATCGTCGAGCAGCGACAGGGCGGCGGCCTGAAACACCAGCATTTTGGCCGGAGTGACGCCGGCCACGCCGGCCACCGGGGTCACCGGCTGCAGGACGACGGGAATGCGCCGGTCGACGGCGGCCACCAGCCGTATGGCCTGGATGAATTCGTCGGCCCCGGTGTCGGCGGTAATAACGATTTTGACGAAGAGATCGCGGGCCGCAGCCAGCCGCAGGAAGCGCAGGTGTTCGTCCCAGTAGGCGCGGCCGGCGCTCGAGGGCAGCTTAATGTCCATGCTGATGATGGCGACATGCGGCAGAACGTTTTCAAGGGCCAGCGGCAACGTGCCGTTGGTTTCGAGGTACACTTTGCCTTTTATCAGACCGGCTAGGGCGATGACGGCGCCAACCTGGCACAGCGGCTCGCCGCCGGTGAAGCTGACCGAATGATGGGGGCTTTCCAGCAGATGGTTTATGTAGCCGGCCAACGTCGCGAGGGGCAGCGGGTTGTCGACCGCTAAGAAGTCCCGCTGGCCGGCCGTTTTTTCGATCCAGCAGGCGGCCGGCGCCTGACGCGACGCAGGGGTGTCGCAGTAATTGCAGGACAGGTTGCAGCCGGCCAGCCGCAGGAAGACCTGGCGGCAGCCAACGTATTTGCCCTCGCCCTGAATGGAGGAGAAAACTTCAACAACCGCCGCGTCCACGGTCAGTCCTCCCGGTAAACGGCGGCCGAGCTCGGCGACTCCCACACCTTGACGGCCCGCACGTCGACTTTACCGGCCGGCGACAGACGGCCTTTGAGTTCATGATAGATGTAGCGGCCAATGTTTTCGGCGGTGGGGTTCAGGCCGCGAAAGGGTTCGATCTCATTCAGGTAGTAGTGGTCGAGGGTGTCGATCACCCGGTTTATCTCTTGCTTGAGCAGGCGGAAGTCCATGAGCATCCCCAGTTCGTCAAGCTCACGGCCGGCTACGGTGACCTCGACCCGCCAGTTATGGCCGTGCAGCCGACTGCATTTGCCGGGGTAGCCGGGCAGGCAGTGGGCGGCTTCGAAGTCGACAATGGTCGTCAGTTCAAACATGCTTCTTCTCTCCTTGCCGGCTGGCGGCCGGCCGTCATATAGAAAAATAGATGAGCCTTCGACTCATCTATGGCTGAAACGTGTTTTGGCCTAGATTGTTACAGGTTACTTGGCCGCCTGTTTGCCAAGGAAGCTCTCGCCCTTGGGAAAGTCGTCGGCCGAGGCCAGAAGCTCCATCTCCTGGTAGCTAAGGCTGCGGGTGTGCTGGGTATGGCTCCACTCGCGGTCGTTGCGATGGAGGTAGCCGATGAAGGTGATGGGTATCCAGCTGTAAACGAACAGCGGGTAGAGAATGAGATACAGCCAGGATTTCCACTGGGCCCGGATCTTGGCGAGAACGATTACCGGGAAGACGTATTGGCCGACGGCGATGATCGACCAGACCTCGACCGGCAGGACGGCATAGAGGATGTTGGTGTAAAAGGGGTAGATATGATAGAGATAACTGCAGAGCACGAACAGAGTCGACAAAATCAGGAAATGCGGCTGCAGCAGATGGATCACGCCGTCAAGAATGCGAATGTCGCGCTGGCGGAAGCCTTCGTATATCAGGCGGGGTATGTAGCGGCTGGCGACGTCGAAGTGCCCCTGAGCCCAGCGTTTGCGCTGGTTCCAGGACTGGGCGAATGTTAGCGGCTTCTCGTCGTAGACGATGGCGTCGTGGGCCCAGGTGGTGCGGATGCCTTTGAGGAGCACCTTCATGGTGAATTCCATGTCTTCGGTAAGGCAGGTGGCGCCCCAGCCGAATTTCTGGAGAACGTCGCCGGCTATGCACATGCCGGTGCCGCCGAGAACGCTCGAGAGGCCGAGGTTGTATTTGGCCAAGTGCCAGATATGGTTGACCACCCAGAACGATATGGCGAAGGTGCCGGCTATCCAGGTATCGCCGGGGTTTTTGGCGTCGAGGTAACCCTGGATGACCTTCTCGCCTTTACAGAGGCGATTGTTCATTTCCAGCAGGAAGTTGGGGTGTACGAGGTTGTCGGCGTCGAACACCGCAATACCGTCGTACTTTCGCGGCAGGCGGAAAAGCTTGGCGAAAATCCACTCCATGGCGTAGCCCTTGCCGCGCTGTTCGAGGTTGAAGCGCTCGTAAACGATGGCGCCGGCCGTCCGCGCCAGTTCGGCGGTGCGGTCTTTGCAGTTGTCGGCGACGACGAAGATGTCGTACAAGTGCCGCGGGTATTTCAGCACTTGCAGATTTTCAATCAGCTGGACGATTACTTTTTCCTCATTATGAGCGGCTACGATAATGGCAAAAGACTTTTTCGGGGTTAGTATCTTGTCTTCACGCCGCCGCCATATGCCGAAAAAAGCGATGATGAAATAGTACAGGGTAAAAAAGACGATAACGAGCTGCATCGGAATCATGATATAGTCGAAAATCTGACTCATTGATGGTCTCCTTTTTCCGGGCGAAGCTGAAAAACCTTCCCCGGCAAGTACACCGAAGTAAATGCACAAATTCAATTTTAATTATAGTAAACATGATTTGTCAAGGCAGAAATAAATCGCCAAAACGGCTTGGCTTACCCTTAATAGGAATACGCGTACATCTTCGCCGGTAGAACGGGTTTTTCCTCCTGCTCCGGCGGACTACCCTTAATATGTCCAGCCCCGGCAAAAGTATCCCGCACGGTCGTCAAGCCGCCGTTTTTGTCTCCAGCAGGGCAAAGGCGTTGTTCAGGAGGCCGAAAATGACGTAGCCGAAAAAGAGGGCGAACAAAATGGCCGCCGGCGCCAAAAAAACGATATAGGCGGCGAGCGCCAGGGCCAGAACGGCCGGCACCGGCCGGATCTTCTCCCCTTTTCCCTTGAAGTCGGGGTATTTGACGGTACTGACCATAAGGTAGGCAACGACGGCCACCATCACCGGCACGATAAAGCCCGCAGGCTTAAGGCCCATCATGACGAAGGTGGCGACGACGCAGCCGCCGGCCGGGATGGGCAGGCCAAGGAAGTAACCCTTGATTACGCCGGTCATGACGTTAAACCTGGCCAGACGCAGGGCGCCGCAAGTGGCGAAAGCGGCGGCCACGGCCGCACCCAGCCAGCCAAAATCCTTGAGGGTGAAGGCGTAGATGAGAAAGGCCGGAGCGACGCCGAACGAGCCGAGGTCGCACAGAGAGTCGAGTTCTTTGCCGAATTCGCTGCTTACGCCGAAGTAGCGGGCCGCCCGCCCGTCGAGGCCGTCGGCAATCATGGCGGCGAAGATTAAGAGGGCCGCCGCGTTGTATTGACCGTGATAGGTAGCAACGATCGAGAATACGCCGAAAACCAGGTTGGACGCCGTTAAGGCGTTGGGTATAAAGCTTTTCATTCCTTGAGCCTCCCTATCACTGTTTCGCCACCTCGGACTTTATCGCCTTTCTTGACGAGGATTTCCACCGCCCGCGGTATGACAAGCTCAGTGCATGAGCCGAACTTGATCATGCCGTAACGCTCGCCCCGCTCCAGGGTGCTGCCGAGCGTTACCCAGGAGACGATCCGGCGGGCCAGGATGCCGGCAATTTGGGTTACCAGCACCCGCATTTTGTCATTTTCCAGGCCGATAGTGTGCCGCTCATTTTCGCAGCCGGCCGATTCTTTGTAAGCGGGCCGGAAGCGGCCGCAGGTGTATTGCTGAAATTTGATCTCACCGGCGATCGGGCTGCGGTTGACGTGGACGTCGAAGACCGACAGGAAAATGGTGACTTTAATGCCGGTATCCTCGAGGAACTGATCCTCGTAGGCCTCGCTGACGCCCATCACCGTGCCGTCGGCCGGGGAGACGATCCAGGTATCGTCGCCGGGAACCGCCCGCTGAGGATTGCGGAAGAAGAAGGTGACGAAAGCGGCCAATACGCCGGGAATAATGCTCCAGTATGGGTCAACGGCCACAGCGACTATGACCGTTATGAGTATCAGGATGCCGATATAGAGATAACCTTCTCTGACGATAGGCGCTTGTACCATCTATCCACCCCCTTCGCGCCCGAATGAGGCCTAATAATAAAAGGCAAGACAAAATCCGCCCTGCCTCTATTTTCCTCAATAATTATAATATACCGGCTTTGCCTTTGTCTAATGTTTTTTGGCCGCCAACACCCGCAGGACAAAGCGCGGCAAGGCCAGCATTCTCATAAGGCGGCGGGGTTCGCGGGCAAGGCGGTACAGCCATTCGAGCCCGGCCTGCTGCATCCACAGCGGCGCCCGTTTGGCTACGCCGGCCATGACGTCGAAGGTGCCGCCGACCCCCATGGCGACAGGTACGGCCAGTTCGGCCAGGTGGCGGTCCAGCCAGTTCTCCTGCTTGGGCACCCCGAGGGCGGCGAACAGGATATGGGGCCGGCCGGCTTTGATGGCGGCGACGATGTCGTCTTCGTCGGCGGCGGTGAAAAAGCCGTTACGCAGGCCGGCAATCGTCAGGCCGGGATAACGGTCGACGGCGACGGCGGCCGCCGCTTCAGCGATGCCGGGAGCGCCGCCGAAGAGGAAAACGCGCCAGCCGCGCTCGGCTGCCCGCGCCAAAAGGGCCTGGGCCAAGTCATAGCCGGCCACCCGTTCGGGCACCGGCTGCCCCAGCCGGCGGGCCGCCCAGACAACGCCGGCGCCGTCGGCAACGACGAGGTCGGCCCTGGCCAGGATGTCGGCCAGTCGCCGGTCCTCCTGGGCAACCATGACCATTTCGGCGTTGGCGGTGGCGATGAGGCGGGGCCGGCCGGCGCCGATAAAAGCTTCGGCTTTGGCGACGACTTCCGCCATTGTAAGCGAATCGATCGTCACACCTAATACGGATACTCGCAAGCGTTTGTTCCTTTCGTCTTACGGAATAAAGTTTGAGGTTCAGGTGGGCGATAAATAAGCACGCTGCTGTGTGAAGTTTATCTTCACCTGAATTGCTCTTCGCTTTATTTTACCATATGGCTACAGTCCCGGCAACTTGAGCCAGGGCGGCAGCTGCCAGCGGGGCCTTTCGGCCGGCGGCGAGGGCGCGGGCGCGGCCGGCTGGCCGGCAGGCGGCGGCATTGGCGGGCCAGTGCGCGGCCGGTTGTCGACGGCGGTCGGTTCGGTACCGCGGATGAAGGCGCTGTATTCGATTTCCGGACAACCGGTAAAGGCCAGGCGGCCGGAATCGGCGCACACGGGCACGCCGGTGACGATGTCGGCGGGGGCGGCGAATTCAATGGCTTTGGTGCCGGTCAGGGCTTTGTCCATCATCTGGCCCCACAGGGCCGATACCTCGGTACCTGATATGCCGACAGGCGTGCGGTTGTCGTTGCCGATGTAGATGCCTGCCAGCAGCTCAGGGGTGTAGCCGACGAACCAGGCGGTCTCATAGTTGTCGGTGGTGCCGGTTTTGCCGGCGGCCGGACGGCCGATGTTGGCCGGAGTGCCGGTGCCGTCCAGGAGAACGCCACGGAGGATATCGGTGAGAATATAGGCTACTTCCGGCTGGAGGACGCCGCGCTGGTCCAGGCGGGCTTCCTCCAGCAGCTGACCATTCTCGTCAAGGACTTTGATGACGGCAACCGGCTTGGAAATGATGCCGCCGTTGGCGAAGGCGGTGTAGGCGGTGCAGAGCTCGAGGAGGTTGACGCCCTCGGTCAGACCGCCGAGAGCGGCGGCCAGATTGTTGTCGGCCGGCACCAGGGTGGTGATTCCCAGGTCTTTGGCCAGGGCCAGAACGCTGTCCATGCCGACCTGCTGGGCCGTTTTGACGGCAGCGACATTGACCGACCAGCGGACGGCTTTTTTGAGGGTGATCGGACCCCGGTATTTTTTGTCGTAGTTTTGCGGCGAGTAGCCGCCGATGTTGATTTTTTCGTCGACGATGAGAGTGTTGGCGGTCTGGCCTTTATTGAGGGCTACGGCGTAGACGATCGGCTTGAAGGCCGAGCCGGGCTGGCGAGCCTCGGTGAGCACCCGGTTGATCTGGCTTTCTTCATATTTGCGGCCGCCAACCATGGCCCTGATCTGGCCGTTCCTGGGGTCAATGGCCAGCACCGCCCCCTGGTGGTCGCCGAGCACGGCTTCGGCCGCCTGCTGGATTTTAATGTCGAGGGTGGTGTAGACTTTGAGGCCGCCGCGATAAACCCTGACGGCGCCGTAGCGGCCGGCCAGGTCGTGAGCCACATAGTCGAGAAAATATGAAGCCTGGACGGTGCGCTTTTTTTTGCCGGCCGGGGCCACAGGCTGACGCTGGGCGGCGTCGGCGTCCTGCTGGCTGATGACGCCGGCCTTGACCATGCCAGCAAGAACTTCGCCCCGGCGGGCCAGGGCCGCCCGGCTGTCGGTGTAGGGCGAAAAGAAGTGGGGCCCCCGCGGCAGGCCGGCAAGCATGGCGCTTTCGGCAAGGCTGAGTTCGCTGGCGTGTTTGCCGTAGTAGACCTGGGCCGCCGCTTCGATGCCGTAGGCACCTTCGCCGAAGTAGACCTGGTTGAGGTAGGCCTGGAGAATTTCCTGTTTGGAGAAACGGCTTTCAATGACCAGCGCCAGCAGGGCTTCTTTCAGCTTGCGGCCGAGGGTCCTTTCCTGGGTCAGGAAGAGGTCGCGGGCCAACTGCTGAGTGATGGTACTGCCGCCCTCGGCCACGCCGCGGCTGCGGACGTTGACCCAGACGGCCCGCAGGATGCCGATCGGATCGACGCCGATGTGATGATAGAAGCGGACGTCTTCATTGGCGACGATGGCGACCGGGACATAGGACGACACACTGCTTATCGGCACCACTATCCGGTTCTCTTCGAACAGTTTGGCGATAAGCTGGCCGTTGATGTCGAACACCTGGGTGGCCGCCTTCATCGGCAGCGTCTCAAGGTTGTCGGTACGCGGCAGCGTGAAATAGGCATAGCCGAAGCTTAGAAGCAGCAACCCGGCTATCGCGACGGCCACGCTTTCCCATAGGTATTGGCGCCGGAAAATTTGCCACAGGTTGTCGCCGCGGCTGTTTTCGCCCATTAGTGTCCCTCCCTGTCACCTTTAGTATATCCAGAGGTTGACAGGGTTTTTCACGCAGGAATATTCGCGGCGGCGATGAATTATTTAACATAATATTTTAACCGTAAGAGGCGCTGCCATGAGCAAATTCCGCCGTCTGTTTCGCGCCTTCGGTTACCTGTGTGGCACTCTTCTGCTGTTCGGCCTGACCAATCTCGCCAGCTCCGCCGCCTACCGGGCCCCTGCCCCACCGCCGCCGGCAGCCGTCGAAGTCGAAGCGGACGCTGAAGAGGCGCCGGCCGTCGGCGGGGCCGCCCCTTCGCCGGGCGGCTATATGCTGGCGGCCAAGCCAGAGCCCGAGCCGGAGCTGCCGGCAGCCGGCAAACCGGCCTACGATGAGCTTACGGTGAGCGAGCGCCGCCAGGCCGGGCTGCCTACCGCCCTGCCGGTGGTAATGCCCTACTACGGCGAACGCACCGTCTATCTGACCTTCGACGACGGCCCCGACCCGGACGTAACGCCGGCCGTCCTGGCAATTCTGCGGCAGGAGGCGGTCAAGGGCACCTTCTTCGTGGTCGGCACCCAGGTGGAAAAAGCTCCGGATACGCTGCGCCAGATATACGGCGAGGGCCACGCCATCGGCAACCACTCCTACAACCATGTCTACCGCGAGCTGTACCGCTCGCCGGTGGCTTACATAGGCCAGCTTAACCGGACCGACTATATAATCAAAAGCGTGATCGGCGTGCGCCCTCTCGTCTCCCGGGCCCCCGGCGGCTCGGCCGGCAGCTTCACATCGGCCTACTGGGAGGAACTCAAGAAAGCCGGCTACACTGAGGCCGGCTGGAATATTTATTGCGGCGACGCCTCGCGGGCCAAGGCGGCCGACCTGGTGGCCACCGTCGCCGACCAGTTGGAGCAGCGGCCCTTCCTCTGGAGCCATGCCATCGTGCTGTTGCACGACGGCCGCGGCCACGAAGAAACGGCCAAGGCGCTGCCGGCGATCATCCGCCTGTTCAAGGACCGCGGCTTCGAATTCCGGGTGGTAAACCTGGAAACGCCGCCCGCCTGGTAAGAAACCGCCCCGGACTATCGGTCCTGTTGACAAACTGTAGTAAGGCCGTCGCCTGAGCGTACGGGAAGGGAAAAGACGGGAAACAGCCGGCACCGGCACCAGGCCGTGTGCAGGCCGCGAGGCTTTTGCTCCAGGCTCCGGCCGAACGCGCCCTAGGCTTGGGTCTTGCGCCGCGGGCGCCGTCATCGAGTGTCGTCCATGACCCTTGATTCCTCTCGCGTCCGTCCATGGATGCTCGCGCCGCGATCGCTAAGACCGCATCGCCAACGGCGCGTATTCGGCCTCCACCAATCGCAAGCGCGCCTCGCGGCCTCCGCGCCTGGAGGAACGGAGAAAGCGGCCTAGAAGAGCCTGCTGACAAAATCCTTCGTAATAAATATAGGCATTGACAAATCCTCCTAATTGCTGGACTTGTCAATGCCATTTTGCTTGTTTTGACCTTAAACCAGTTTGTCAACAGGCCCAATTGCGGCCGGGACTAGTTTGTAAAGCTCCCGTCAGGGTTTCAGCAGCCCCTGCTTGACCGAGTCGTCGATCAGTTCGCAGGCCAGCCGCCAGAGACGGGGGGCGTTTTCCTGCGACACCTGGTTGCGCTTGAGCACTTTAGCCCGGTTGACCCCCGGCTTTTTCCAGGTGTGGCCGTCGCTGTGGTAGTTCAGCAGCAGCGGCTGCAGGCGGTCGAGGCAGTTGGCGAAACGGGCCTCCGCCGTAGCCA
>JAEZLU010000056.1 GCA_023415075.1 Bacillota bacterium | reverse complement strand
GTTTAGCGTCGGGCCCAGCAGGATGCCGTCCGAGCCTGGCCCGAAATTACGGTGGCAGATACGGCGGACAAGTTCGGTCGATTCCGGGAAGTCGGTTTTGTTGGGGTCGATGACAATATAGTCATTGCCTAAACCATGATATTTGCAAAAATCGATATGCACCTGGCAGTTCCCCCTTTGCCTCCCAAGTTTGTCCTCGCGAAGGCTGTTTTAGTGGCGGATGCCCAGATAGGCTTTGCGGACAAGCGGGTCGGCGATCAGGTCCCGGCCCGGTCCCTGGAGCAGGATGCTGCCGGTCTCGAGGACAACGGCGTCGTCGGCCATCTCCAGCGCCTGAAAGGCGTTTTGCTCGGCCAGCAGGATGGTCGTCCCCTGGCTGCGGATTTCGCGAATGGTATTAAACACGTTCTCCACCATGAGCGGGGCCAGGCCGAGCGAGGGCTCGTCGAGGAGCAGCAGCTTCGGCCGCGACATCAGGCCGCGGGCGATGGCGGCCATCTGCTGCTCGCCGCCCGAAAGGGTGCCGGCGTATTGGTTCAGGCGCTGGGCCAGGATAGGAAACAGGCCGTACATTTTTTCCAGATCGGCGGCGACGCCGGCTTGGTCGGTGCGGACATAGGCCCCCATCAGCAGGTTCTCCCGCACCGTGAGGTTGGCGTATAGGCGCCGGCGCTCAGGCACCAGGCAGATTCCCTTGCCGACCACCTCGTAGGCCTTGGCGGGCAGCGGCAGCCCTTCGTACATTATCCGGCCGGCGACCGGCGCCAGCAGGCCGGCCAGCGTCATCATCAGGGTCGATTTGCCGGCGCCGTTGGCGCCGATGACGGCGACGATCCGCCCGGGCGCCACCTGAAAGCTTACTTTCCGCAGCGCCTGGATCTGGCCGTATTTGACGCTCAGGCTTTCAATTTCTAGCACGTTTATAGCCCTCCCCGAGATAGGCGCGCAGCACGCTGGCGTCGGTCTGGATTTCGTCGGCCGTACCTTCGGCCAGTTTTTCGCCGAAGTGGAGGACGACAATCCGCTCGCAAAGGTCCATCACCACGTCCATGTGATGCTCGATGAGCAGGATCGTCAGGTTGTGGCGGCGGTGGATGTCGCGGATCAGCCGGGCCAGTTCCATCGACTCCTCCGGGTTCATGCCGGCCGCCGGCTCGTCCAGAAGCAGCAGGGTAGGCCTAAGGGCGAGGGCCCGGGCGATCTCCAGCTTTCGCTGCAGGCCGTACGGCAGGCTGTCGGCGCGGACACAGGCCCGGTCGGCCAGGCCGACCTCGTCCAGGCAGGCCAGCGCCTGGTCGCGGATGGACGCTTCCTGGCGGAGGACACCTGGAAGCTTTAGCAGTGCCGGGCCGAGCGCGTACTCGACGTGCTTGTCGATGGCAATCCTGACGTTGTCCAGCACCGACAGGTTGCGGAACAGGCGGATATTCTGGAAGGTGCGGGCTATCCCCCGCGAGACAACCTGATCGGGCCGGCGGCGGGCCAAATCCTGCTCCTCAAAGGTTATCCGCCCGGCGGAGGGGGCATAAACGCCGGTAATCAGGTTGAACACCGTGGTTTTGCCGGCGCCGTTGGGGCCGATCAGGCCGACGATATGGCCGGCCTCGACGCCGAAGGTGATGTCCTTGCAGGCAGTAATGCCGCCGAAGTGCTTGGTTACGCCGGTTAATTGCAGTATCGCCATTGTCTTGTCACCTCAGCCTATCTTGGCGGTGGCCGTTTTTTTGCCGAATAGGCGCCGGCACTTGTTCCAGCTCAGTTCGCGGAAGCCGAACAGGCCCTGGGGCCGGAAGACCATTATGGCCACCAGCAGGAAGCCGTAGGCCACCAGCCGCCACATGCTGGCCATCCGCAGGGCCTCGGGGATGGCCACGAACAGCACGGCGGCCACGCTGGGGCCGGTGATGCTGCCCATGCCGCCGGCGACGACGCTGGCGGTCAGCTGGGTCGACAGGTAGGAGGTGAACATACCCGGCTGGATGAACGACACGTAGTGGGCGAACAGGCCGCCGGCCAGGCCGGTGGTGAAGGCGCTGAACACCAGCGAGCGCATCCTTATCTGAAAGAGGTTGATGCCCATCATCTCGGCGGCGACGAAGTCCTCGCGCACGGCGATGGCCGCCCGGCCGTAGCGGGAATGGACGAAGTTGCGGGCCACCCAGATAACCGCAATAGTGCAGGCGATGACGACCGGCAGGCTGGTTTCATTGGCGATGCCGGGCAGACCGCGGGCCCCCTGGGTGATATCGAGGTTTTCCAGCAGCACCCGCACGGCTTCGCCGAAGCCGAGGGTGGCGATGGCGAAGTAGTCGCTGCGGAGCTTGGCTTTCAGGGTAGGGTAGCCGATAATTATACTTGTTATCGAAGCAGCCACCGACCCGGCCGCCAGGGCCGCCCAGTAATTGACGTCGTAGAAATAGGTCAAGATGGCCGCCGTGTAGGCGCCGATGGCGAAAAAGGCCGCATGGCCGAGGGAGAACAGGCCGGTGAAGCCGGTGAAGATCGCCAGGCCGACGGTGGCGATTACGTAGATCAGGCTGAAGGTGATGATGCCGCTGATATATTCCCACATACGGCTATACCTTTTCCTCGAGGAATTTTCCGAATAGGCCTGTAGGCATGGCCAGGAGCAGGATGACCAGCAGAGAAAAGCTGAAAACGTCGCGGATAACTGAGGACACATAGGCGGACACGAAGGTTTCCAGCACCCCGAGGATCAGCCCGCCGACCACCGCGCCGGGAAGGCTGCCGAGGCCGCCGATGACGGCGGCGATATAGGCCTTGTTGGTGATCCAGCCCATGGTGGGGTAAACCATGTACTTCATCCCCAGGAACATCCCGGAGATGCCGGCCAGGGCCCCGGCCAGCAGGAAGACCCAGCCGATGACCAGGTTGGTATTGACCCCGTTCAGCTGGCAGACCTGCATATCGTAGGACGCGGCCCGGATGGCCACGCCGACCTTGCTTTTCTGGAGAAAGTAGTGCAAGGCGTAGATGGCAACCGCGGAGAAGACGATGGCGAACACATCCAAAAGTCCGAGAGATACGCCGCCGAAGGAGATGTTCTGCTGGGTCAGCACCTCCGGAAAGGCGTAGAAGCGGGAGCCGATCAGGGCGTAGACCAGATTTTCCAGAAATATCGAAGTGCCCATGGCGCTGATCATGAAATAAAGCGAGGAAGCGTTTCTTTTCCGCAGGGTGCTGTAGGCCATGCGTTCGTTGAAGAAACATAGCAGCGCCGCGCCGACGATCGACAAAGCCACGGCGGCGAATAGCGGCACGCCCAGCTGGGTCAGCGTATAGTAGCCGATATAGGCACCGAGCATGATGATCGAGCCGTAGGCGAAGTTGCTGAAATTCAGGATGCTGAATACCAGCGAGTAGCCGACCGCCATGAGGGCGTAGATGCCGCCGATCGCCAAGCCGGTTACGAGCGTTTGCACAAACATTAGCGTCCTCTCCTTAAAACAGGCGGAGGCGGCGGGAATAGTCCGTCGCCGCCTCCTTGCTGGCCGTTACTGGGTAACAAACTTGGCCCGGAAGATAAACTTGCCGTTCTTTACCTCCTGGATGACCGCCGGCTTGTTCAGCGGGTCGTGGGTGACCGGGTCGATGGTCAGTTTGCCGCTGAGCACAGGCAGGTCCTTGGTTTTGGCCAGCTGTTCGGCAATCTTGGCAGGATCGGTGCCGTTGGTTTTCTGGATGGCGTCGATCACCGCATACAGGCCGTCGATGGCCATTACCGGGTTGGGCATGATCGGGTCGGCCTTGAACTTGGCCTGATATTCCTTAATAAAGCTCTGAATGTCGGGATCATCCAGACTGGCCAGATTGACGAAGTAGGAGCCCTCGACCGCCGAGCCGCCCAGGGTGATGAGGTCGGGGCTGCCCCAGCCGTCGCCGCCGAGGAACTTGGGTTTGAAGCCAAGGTCGACGGCCTGTCTCATCACCAGGGCCGCTTCTTTTTGCATAGTGGGAATGAAGATTACGTCAGGGTTGGCGCCTTTGATTTTGCCGAGAATGGCCCGGTAGTCGAGCTCGCCGGAGCGGAAGGCTTCGTTGCCGACGATCTTGCCGCCCTGTTTTTCGAATTCGGCGATGAAGTATTTGCCCAGCCAGGCCGAATAATCCGAGCCGACGTCATAAATGATCGCCGCCGTTTTGGCCTTCAGTTCCTTGGCGGCGAACTGGGCGGCCACCGTGCCCTGGAAGGGATCGATGAAGCAGGTCCGGAAAGCATACTGCCGGACCTTATTGGTCTTGTCGTCCACCGTTACCTTGGGGTTGGTGGCCGAGGTGGCGATGAAGGGAACCTTGGCCGGTTCGGTAACCGAGGTCATGGCGATGGCGACGCCGCTTTGGCCCGGGCCGATTATGGCCACGACCTTGTCGCTGATCAGGCGCTTGGTGACGTTCACCGCCTCGGTGGCGTCGGCGCGGGTGTCATAAGCGATGAGCTGCAGCTTCTTGCCGAGGACGCCGCCCTTGGCGTTGATCTTATCGATTTCCATCTCGAGGGCGTTCTTTTCCGCCTGGCCCCAGGCCGAGTTATCGCCGGTCAGGGCTACCGCCTGGCCGATTTTGATGACGTTGGAATCGCCTGACGAGCCGCAGCCGGCGACGAAGACAGCAAGGAATGCGACGGCAATAGTAAGTGCCAACCATTTGGCTTTCATTGACATTCCTCCCTAAATATTCTCAGACCCTGGACACTGCCTATAAGTGTAGCGGTAGCTGCCGATTACCTCCTCCTCTACATATCTAATTTTTAAATTCCAATTTAATACTAATATACCAATATTTATCAGCGACATCTAGATTCCTGCTTCAAATTCCGATAATCGAAAATCTTCATCCGGCCGGCGACAGGGTAAGGCCGCGAACGGCAGAGTGACAGGGCTTGTAAGCCTTATCCCAAAATGTATCCAAAAAATTCAAAAAAAGCTATTGACTATATTGCAAACGTTTACTAAAATGGAGGCAGAAAAGCGGTTCGCTTTTTCCGCAATGGTCGCAATAAAGCCATGAAGCATTTTTGCCGCCGGAAAAATGCCACTAAGCCCCACCAGCAGAACCACTGGTGGTATTTTTTTTCGCCTTTTAGCCGCCGGAGCGACGCTGAGGGCGCAAAAAGGGAGGGAAATGCCACGAAAATTATGCGAATATTGCTGTAAATGTAAACGTTTACGGTAGATATTACCCCGTTTTATGTCAGTTCACAGGAAAAATTAATCATAATTTAGGGGGTATTTGCAGTGGAGAAAAAAATGCAGGCAGTCGTGCTACGGGCGGATTGGCAGCCGAAAAAGGATTTCAAGCTTGGCCCCAAGGATATCGACGGCAAGCAGACCTATCTGGGTAGCAAAGTGTGGCGCAATCCCCGCCTGAGCATCGAGGAAGTGCCTGTGCCCCAGCCCGGGCCGGAGCAGGTGCTCATTGAGGTCAAGGCCTGCGGCATTTGCGGCAGCGACGTACATATGGCCCAGCCGGACGACAACGGCTATATCTACTATCCCGGCCTCACCGGTTTCCCGGCCATTCTCGGCCATGAACTGGCCGGCGTGGTAGTGGCTGCCGGCCCGGGGGCCAAGGACAAGATCACCAACCGGCCCTTCAAAGGCGGCGAACTGGTGTGTGCCGAGGAGATGCTGTGGTGCGGCTCCTGCCAGCCCTGCGCCGACGGCCTGCCCAACCATTGCGAGCGCCTGGACGAAATCGGCTTCAACGTCCACGGGGCTTTCGCCAAGTATATCGTCCTGCCGGCCCGCTGCCTGTGGAGCCTCGACCCGCTGAAAGCGCGCTACGCCAGCGAGGATATCTTCAAGCTGGGGGCGCTGGTCGAACCGACAAGCGTGGCCTACAACGCGGTCATCGAACGCGGCGGCGGCATCCGCCCCGGCGATAATGTGGTGATTTGCGGCGGCGGCCCCATCGGCCTGGCAGCCTGCGCCATATTAAAGCGCCAGGGGGCGGCTCGCGTCATCCTCTCCGAGCCCGAGCCTGTCCGCGCCGAGCTTGGCCGCAAGATGGGCGCCGACTATATCGTCAACCCGGTCAAAGAAAACTTTGCCGAGCGGGTGCTGCAGCTGACCGACGGTTTCGGCGCCAAGCTGTACCTTGAGGCGACCGGCCTGCCGACGCTGGTATATCCGGGCATCGAGGAAGTCATCTGGGAAGGCCGCACCTTGAACAGCACGGTGGTGGTGGTGGCCCGGGCCGACGCCAAGATGCCGGTTACCGGCGAGGTGCTGCAGGTCCGGCGGGCCCAGATCGTAGGCGCCCAGGGCCACTCCGGCCACGGGACGTTCCCGCGGGTCATTCAGGCCATGGCCACCGGCATGAACATGCTGCCGATGATAACCAAGGAAATCAAGCTCGACCAGGTACCGGAAAATATCGTCATGCTGCGGACCGACCGCAAGGAGTGCAAGATTACCTGCATCATGTAGTCAAAGGAGGCGACCGCGATGGCGGAATGTAAAAAATGGCTGCTGACCGACGACCCGGCGATTATCTTCGAGGATAACACGGTCGGGCGACTGAAGAAAGAATTGTGGGATGCCCCGGAGGCGAAAATCGACGCCATCCTGCAGGAGTACGGCATCCCGGCCCCGTCCGAGCTGGGCAAGGCCGGCTCTTACATTCAGAACACGCCCCGCCAAAAGGTGATCGAGCGCCGGCGCAAGAACGACATCGTCTTCGTGCCCATCGGCTGCACCGAGAACCATGGACTGCATGCCAACAGCGGCCTCGACACCTTCATGGTGACCCAGATCCTCGAAGGCGTCCGCCGCTACACCGCCAATCAGGGCAACGAATGCAGCCTGGCCTTCCCGCCGCTCAACTACGGCGGCCACCCCTACCACCATATCGGTATGCCGGGGACGGTCATCATGCCGCGGGAGGTCGTCGAGGAAACACTTATCTATATGATGCTGGGGCTGTGGAACGACGGCTTCCGGAAGATCATCATGATCAACAACCACGGCCACCTGTGGATGCTGGAGTCGGCCATCCACGAGTTCATGAAGCGTTTCCAGCTGCCTGGCATATTCCGGGTTATGGACTGGCACCGGGCCGTGCGCGAGTTCTTCTGGCCGTGCGAGCGGGCCGACAGTTTAGAGACCCACTTCGTCCACGCGGACGAGAGCGAGACGGCGGTCGGTCTCCTGATGTTCCCCGAAATGATCGACATGAGCGTGGTCGAGGATGCCGACGGCGAGGGCTTCCTGCCGGACGGTCACTTCGACAAGTCGGTCGACCCCTTCCGCCGGCCGCACCGCTGGTCGGAGGGCGAAGGCCACATGGCCATCGAGCGGGCGGCGACTCCCCAGGGAGTGGTCGGCAAGCCGAGCATCGCCAACCCCCGCAAGGCCAAGCGGCCGATTGCCGCCATTCTGAAGTACCTCACCCTGGTCCATGACGAGATTCTCACCGCTTTCCCGGCCGGCGCCGTGCCGCCGGTGGAAAAGGTGACGCTGCGGACGGCCAAGGAGATGGAGCCCTTCCTGAAAGAGCCGTTCAGCGACGGCTGGAAGTCGGTCTACGAACTGCCGTCGATCGGCGTGTTCCAAAAACTGTGAGCCGCCCCTGCTTCCTGACCTGGACTCGTGGTTGATTGGCTTTGGGCCATAGAGTAAAGGAGGAAAGAAAATGTTTCGGAGAACGGTGGTTTTCACCCTGCTGGTGGCCTTCACGGCGACGCTGGCCCTGGCAGGCTGCGGCGGCCAGTCGGCGTCGCAGCAGCCTGCCCAGTCCAAGACGCTGACGGTGTATGCGGCCCTCAACGAGAACGACATGGTGGCCATTCAGAAAAAGTTCAAGGAGGACACCGGCATCGAGCTGCAATACCTGCGGTTCGGCGCCGGCGACGCCGTGGCCAAGCTGCGGGCCGAGAAGGCGGCCCCGGTGGCCGATGTGTTCATCGGCGGCTCGGTGGAGATGCACGACCCGCTGGCCAAAGACGGCATCCTCGAAAAGTATACCTCGCCGCGGGCCAAGGAGCTGAGCGCCACCTTCATCGACAAGAACGGCTACTGGCACGGCTGGTATATGGGCGTGCTCGGCTATGTCATCAACAAGGACCGTTTCGAAAAGGAGCTTAAACCCAAGGGTCTGGCCTATCCGAAAACCTGGGACGACGTGCTGAACCCGGCGTATAAGGGTCACTACATCCATTCCAACGCCGCGACCGCCGGCGGGGCCTATATCTTCCTGTGCGATCAGGTCTTCCGCCTGGGCGAGGATAAAGCCTGGACCTACATGAAGGAGCTCCATAACAACGTCCACCACTACACGGCCGGGGCGGTGCAGCCCATCCAGCTGGTGGCGGCCGGCGAGTTCATCATCGGCATGTCCTGGGGCCATGACATTCTCGCCACCAAGAAACAGGGCTATCCCATCGACCTCGTCATTCCCGAGGGAACGGCCTGCGAAATCGGCGGCATCTCGCTCGTCAAGGGCGGCAAGAATGCCGACAACGCCAAGAAATTCATCGACTGGGTGCTGACCAAGGAAGTGGGCGAAATGAACACCAAGATTTCCAACCGCTACTCGACCCGCACCGACGTGGCGCCCCCCGAGGGCATGCCTGCCCTCAAGGATGTCAAACTCGTCGACTACAACCGGGACTGGGCTCTGGCTAATCGCGACCGCCTTGTCCAGCAGTTCAGCAAGATGATCGGCCAATAGCCACGGCGGGAGAGGCTCCCGTTCCCCCCCTTAACGGGGCTTCTCCCGTCCCTTTCTATCTCCGGGCGAAACGAGGTGACGGATTATGGCGTCAACGGCTATCCAGGAAACCGTCCAGGGCCTGCGGGCCCTCCGCAAGGAACCGCTGGTAGTGGCGGCGGTGCTGGCGGTGCTGGCCCTGATCGCAGTGTTTGTTGTATATCCGGTGCTGCGGGTTATCAGCTTCCCGTCGCCGGGCGATTTTTCGATACTCGTGGAAAATGACCGCTGGTACAAGGCCACGGTCAACAGCCTGTTCATAACCCTGCTGTCGACAGTCAGCGCGACCGTCATCGGCTTTGTCTTTGCCTTTACCCTTGTGCGGGTCGATACTCCCCTCAGGCGGATTTTCAAGTTCGTTTCCCTGCTGCCGATTGTGTCGCCCCCGTTTATTATCGCCTTATCATACATCCTGCTTTTCGGCCGCTCCGGCCTCATCACCAAGAAGCTGCTCGGCCTCAACCTCGACATGTACGGCTGGCACGGCGTATGGCTGGTCCAGACGATAACTTATTTCCCTTATGCGTATGTCATTATAAAAGGCGTGCTGCAGGAGATTTCGGCCAACCTTGAGTACGCCGGCTACAACCTCG
>JAEZLU010000031.1 GCA_023415075.1 Bacillota bacterium | reverse complement strand
GTCAGGCCGGGAAAGGTCACGATATGAGGAGCGGTGCGGATAAAGGTCCGGCCGCTCGACAACATCGCCCCCCATTCCGGCGTCGGCGCCTGCGCCCCCAGGCCCAGGAAGCTGAGGCCGGCCGCCCACAATATGGCGGTGGCCACCTGCAGGGTCGACTGGACGATAAGCGGCGATAACAGGTTCGGGACGATATGCCTGACGATTATGCCGGCGTTCGACAGGCCGATGGCCCGGGCCGCCTGAACATACTCGATATCCCGCATCACCAGTGTCGTCCCCCGCACCAGCCTGGCATAGGTCGGTATCGATACCACGCCGATGGCCAGCATGGCATTCTGCAGATTGACCCCCAGCGTGCTGACTAGGACGATGGCCAGCAGCATTGCCGGAAAGGCCAGCATAATATCGATCAGCCGCTGGATGACCATATCCACCCGGCCGCCGTAATAGCCGGAAATCGCTCCCAGAGGAACGCCGACGCCGGCGCCGATGATAACGGTGATCAGCCCGATCGTCAGCGATATGCGGGCTCCGTAAATCAGCCGGCTGAGAACATCCCGGCCAAGTTCATCCCGGCCGAGCAGGTTTGCGGCGCTGGGGGGCTCGCCGCTGCGGGCGATACTCTGGGCCAGCGGGTCATAGGGGGCGATGACCGGGGCAAATATGGCCACCGCGATGAAAAAGAGAACAATGACCAGCCCCAGCATGGCCAGACGGTTACGTTTCAGTTGCCGCCAAACAGCAGCCCAAGTCATGGATTTTCCCCCTCCTCAGTCGAAACGGACGCGCGAGTCCAGGTAGACATAGAGAACGTCGATAAGGATGTTCAGAAATACGAAGCAGACGGCGATAAACAGGACAGTCCCCTGTACCACCGGATAATCCCTGGCCAGGATGGAGTCGACCATCAGGCGTCCCAGGCCGGGCCAGGCGAAAACACTCTCCGTCAGCACCGCCCCGCCCAGCAGATTGCCCATCTGCAGGCCGACAACGGTAACGATCGGGATAAAAGCGTTCTTCAGAGCATGGACGGCGATTACCACCCGCTCGGGCAGGCCCTTGGCCCTGGCGGTGCGGATGTAGTCCTGGCGCATCACTTCGAGGACGCACGATCTGGTCATCCGGCTTATCATCGCCAGCGGCACGGTCGCCAGGCATATGGTCGGCAGAATCAGGTGCAGCCAGGAGCCGGTGCCGGCCGCGGGCAGCAGGCCCAGTTGCACGGAAAATAGCAGTATGAACATCAGGCCCAGCCAGAACACCGGCATGGAAACGCCGATCAGCGAAATGAACATTGCGATACTGTCGAAAACTGAGTATGGTTTAACGGCGCTGACGACACCGGTGGCTACGCCGATCAGCGTCGCCAGCAGCAGTGAGGTGACCATCAGGATAACGCTGTTGAACAGCCTGGCGCCGATCTCCTCGCTCACCGGGGCGTGGGTCCGCGGCGAGCGGCCGAGATCTCCCTTGGCCAGGTCCTGCATGAACAGGCCGAACTGCACCGGCAGCGGCTTGTCGAGATTGAGCTGGGTCCGAATGGCTGCAACCTGTTCGGCCGTTGCCTGTTCCCCGGCCATGACCACGGCCGGATCACCGGGCACCATTCTGACCATGAGAAAGACCAGGACGATCACCCCCAGCAGGACGGGGATGGACATCACGAGTCTTTTTAGGATATAAGTGACCATGTTGCGCCCTCCCGGCGAAGAAATTCTTGCCTGAGCCAAAACAAGTGACCTTAAGGCCCCCTTTGGCCTTAAGGTCACTTGCAACCCGCTTAACAGGTCAAAACCGGCCGAATGTTTACTGAGCCCATTTGGCCCCCACCAGGCGCAGCTGCTCGATCGGCAGCACGACCACGCCGTCGAGGTTCTTCTTCATGGCGACAATCTGCATTTCTGAATGCAGGAATATCCAGGGAGCATCCTTCATGATAAGCTCCTGGGCCTTGCCGTAGGCCTCGGACCGCTCCTTATCGGCCGTGGTCGAGGTACCCTTCTTGAGCAGGGCGTCCACTTCGTCGTTTTTGTAGAAGCCGTAGTTGTTGCCGCCGGGCGGGAATTCGCCGGAGACAAACAAGGGGTAGAGCATCTGATCGCCATCGAGAATCCACGGACCCCAGCCCATCAGGAACAACTGAATTTCGGACTCGGCCGCCGGCTTGCGGACGAACGCCAGATAGGCTGCCCACTCCATCGTCTTTAGTTCGGCGTCGACGCCGACATTTTTCAGATAGCCCTGTACGGCTTCGATAACCCGCTTGTCTTCCAGATAGCGGCCAACCGGGTGATGGATGGTAATCTTGAATCCGTTGGGATAGCCGGCCTCGGCCAAAAGCTGTTTCGCTTTGACCGGGTTGAACTCATAGGCGCCGATCTTCTTGTAGGGGAACATCTCCGGTAAGAGCGGCGAATCGACCACTTTGCCGGCATCCTTGAGGATGCCCTTGACGATCTCTTCCTTGTTGACGGCGTAGTTCAGCGCCTGGCGGACCCGGGGGTCTTTCAGATACTGGTTGTTTACGTTCATGCCGATATAAATCTCGCGGGTGCTGTTGGACCTGACCACTTTTATGGCGTTGTTTTTGCTCAGCCGGTCATACTCAACCGGCGGAACCCGCACGATGATATCGGCGTCGCCGGCCTCCAGCATGGCCAGACGGGTGTTGTTGTCAGGCACCGGCTTGAAGGTGATGGTCTTGATCGCCGGCTTTTCGCCCCAGTATTCCTCGTTTCTCTCCAGCACCAGCCGGTCGCCCTTAACCCATTCCTTCACCTTGTAGGGGCCGGTGCCGACGGGGTTGCGGGCAATATCCTGGCCGAACTTGGCCACCGCCGCCGGGCTCATCATAGCGTTGGAGGCGCTGGACAGCCGGGCCAGGAAAGGCGCGTGCGGATACTTCAGCTTCATTTTGACAGTATATTCGTCGATTATCTCGACCGACTCAACCTGGTCGATGTAGCCGCGCAGCAACACCTTGACCTTCGGGTCAAGCAGCCGCTCGATATTGAACTTTACCACGCTGGCGTTAAAGGGAGTTCCGTCGGTGAACTTCACACCTTTGCGGAGCTTGAAGGTCCACTCCTTGCCGTCAGGCGACGACTGCCAGGACTCGGCCAGCCGGGGCACTATCTTGAAATCTTTGTCCAGGGTGACCAGGGTGTCGAAAATGTGCTCGGTGACAATGGCCGAGGGGGTTGAGGCGATGCCGTGGGGATCAAGGTCCTCGACGTCGGTCCCCTGGGCCACCACAAGGCTATCCTTCACTGCAGCCGGTTTCTGGCCGCCGCCGCCGCATCCGGCCGCCAGGACGGCTAGCACGGCAGCAATTGCAAACAAGGCGATCAATTTTTTCAAGCCAATCACTCTCCATTCAATAATAGGGGTTTGCTTTCGTGGGCAGCTTGGTCACACAGACCGATGGCCAAAATGCCGATTCGTTGCCAAAAATGTAAGATTATGTACTCCCGAGACAGTCAAACGTTTGCAATCCTATAGGATTTACAGATTCTTCATCCAGGCCGACATTCCTTTAGGCGACCGCTAAATTGTCGGCGAACGGCGGAAAAATTCTCCGCCTGGTTTTTCGGCATATCCGGGTGGAAGGAACTATGTAAACCATGTAGAATGACAGTATTTGCTGCCGAAAAGCGATGGGGTGATATTATTCCAGTACAGGGAGCAGAACTATATTCTTTTGCCGGCATTATCCTGCTGATGATTATCTCGCCGGGAGCCAACCAGATTCTTGTCTTGCAGTCGGGAATGACCCTGGGTCATAAAG
>JAEZLU010000017.1 GCA_023415075.1 Bacillota bacterium | reverse complement strand
TTGCCGGTATACACCTGGATAAGGCCGAATTCAGCCATGCTCTACCTCCAGTCGGCCAACTGCTGCTTAAGGTCGGTGGCCGAGTAGGCCACCCGGACCGGCGTGGCCAGCCGGTCGGCGATTATCTCGGGCGTAAGGCCGTCGAGAAAGATGTTTTCGCCTTTGCGCAGGGCGACGCCGGGAAGGATTATCCCGTCCCGCGGGCCGGGCAAGGCGGCCAGGGCGGCGCTAATGTCGCCGCCGGTCAACAGACCGGTCACGGTCACCGACGAGCCGAAGAACTCGTTGGTCACCGGCACCAAGCGCGGCTTCAGGTTCGGCACGGTCAGGCCGGCCAGTAATGGCGCCAGCACCGTGGCGGCTGAACGGCCGCAAATGACGTCGAGATGAAAGGGCGCCGAATAGCCGGCAGCGGCCGGCTTGGCTTCCTGCCAGTCTGCCAGGAAGGAGCGGACCAGGCCCACCCCGTTTTCCAGTTGGGGGAAGCCGTCATATTCTTCATAAGGCGGGATGGCCTCGCCGGCGCCCAGGTAAAACTCGTCGGCAAGATAAACGAAGCTTTCGCCCGTCTCGCGCCGGCTGCGCCGCTGCCACTCGGACACCTGGGCGATGATTGCCCTGGCTTCGGTAATAGTGAACGTCCTAAGTGGCTCGCCGGCTGCCGGCCGGTGGCGGGTAAGCCCCACCGGAACGATCGCCAGCGAGCGCACCTGCGGCCGCAGGGCGTAAAGATCACTGATAGTGCGGCGCAAAACTTCGCCGTCGTTGAAGCCTGGGCAGAGCACGACCTGGGTATGCAGCTCGGTCTCCATGGACGCGAGTTCCTTTAGCTGATCCATTATCGCCGCCGCCCGTTTGCTGCCGAGCAGCCTGGTCCTTACCTCGCCGTCGGTGGCGTGCACCGAGACGTACAGCGGCGACAGGTGCAGGCGGCGGATGCGCCCAAGGTCAGCCTTGGTCAGGTTAGTTAGGGTGATGAAGTTACCGTAGAGGAAGGACAGGCGATAGTCGTCATCTTTGACGTAGAGGCTTTCCCGCAGACCGGCCGGCATCTGATCGACGAAGCAGAACAGGCATTTGTTGGCGCAGGGCCTGACCCGGTCGAAAACGGCGCTTTCGAACTCAAGCCCCAGATCCTCGTCATAGTCTTTTTCAATGGCAAAAAGCTCCTGCTCGCCGTCTTGCCTGGCCACCAGAAGCTCAACATATTCGTCCGCCAAAGCGAAGCTAAGATCGATTATGTCGTTAACAGGCTTGTCGTTAACGGCGATAAGCGCATCACCCGGCCTGAGCCCGAGCTCGGCGGCGATGCTGCCGGCGGCGACGCCGGCGATTATTCCTTTTCCGGCCAATGGCACTTTCCTCTCAAAGATAGTAGGCCCTGCCAGCGCAAGCGACCTTTACTATTTATTGGCGTCAAAAGTATACTTTTCCTGCCGGGTATGAAAAAAGAGTGATGACTCTAGGCCATCACTCTTGCTTTTACGTCCTGCACCATGGCGACAAACGAAGGATATTGTCGTTGTATGCCCCAGACGGTAATCCGCCGGCCCACAGCGGTCAGACGGTAGCGCTTGGAAAGCAGGCCGCCGACTTTCGTGGAAAAATTGATCAGGGGAAAGGCATTTTGAAAGTGGAAAGCGGCGGGAGCGACACCGGCGCCCGCCAGTAGCTCGCAGGCTGCCGCCACCAACTGGTCCCGCTGATTCCACAGGCCCATGAAATAGACTTCATGGCCTTTTTCGTCCCGGCCCATCAGGTACGGCGTACCGATGAGTTCAGGCCGCGTCCGGTCATAATACGGCAAAGCCGCAAATTCCTTATAAGCCGGCACCCGTCCGCACGGTAAGAGGCCGCAGTGAATAGCCGCCGCCACCACCGAGGCATGGGCCCCGGCAAAACAGTAATAAATGATTTTCAGCCACAACCCCCCTGACTATTTGTGACAGACGGCCGGATAAGCAAAGCAACAGCGGCGCGATGGCCCTGACCGTATGCCTTAGGCAACCAGGCGGCCAGCCTTGCCTGCATTTGCTCGCCAAGGGTCAGACTGGAAAGGGTTTTATCGAGGTCCAGCCGGGTCAGGGCGATGCCGAAGATGCCGGTGAGTCCATCCATCGTCCGACTGTACAGTTCTTGTCGGCGGCCGTGTACCAGGCAGCAGACGACGGCCCCGCCCAGGTCACGTCCGGTGACGAGCAGCGGCGAGGCCTGCCAGTCGTGTTTGAGACCGGCTGCCAGGAAACTGTCGCTGTCCCGGCCGATTTTCAGGTGAAGGGCGCAGGCCAGAAGCGGCAGATAGGGACGTTTAGCCTGATAGAGATATACTGAGGTCAACCGTTGTCGTCCTCGTCCTTATCATCCGGCCGCTGTTTCCGTTTGGCCCGCGGCCCAAAAAAGTTGGCGAATTCAGTGGTGCGGAATTGTTTCAGTTTAGCTCCGGCTTCCTTAAAACTGCCGGTAGCCACCAGGAGGAAACCGGCCACGCCGACAACCAGAAGGCCGACCACCCAGCCCATCGCTTTACTGGCGCCGGAAGCGCCGGCACCGCTTGTGCCGAAGCCGGCGACGCCGCCCGGATTGCCGGGGTTACCGGCGGTCCGGCCGATGACTGTTGGCACGACGTCGGCGAAAAGGGCAATGCCGCGTTCGGCCGAGGGCCGGTCATTAGTGTGGGCCCCCACCTCGAGAAGCAGCGAGCGCGGATGCAGGTCCTGGTTATAGTCACCGCCCTTGGCGAAGAATATCCCTTTTACCAGGCCGGGATGCTGCTGGTCGGAAGCCGCCTTGACCTGGAGGGCGTAGTCCTCAATCTGTTTGCCGGTCGGCCCGTATTTGCCGACAACCAGCTGGACTTTCGAGACATCCTGGCCGCCGATGTTGGCTTTGTAGACTTCAGGCGGCACGGCGTCGCGGTGAACGTCGAAAATGGCCGCCGGCTGCTGTTTTACGAGGTCGAGCGCCGTCCGGCGGGACCGCTCGTAAGCCATATCATCATGGGGATCATGTTTGGCGGTCGACTGTACAGCCTGGATACCCTTGGCCTGCAGCGAATCGGCAAATACCTTGCCAACCTTGTAGACGCCGCCGTTGCCGGGAACGCTTTCTTTGCCGTCAGTGGGCACATAGGACTCGTCCGAGTGGGTGTGATAAATGGCCACCATGTTGCCCTGGGCCTGAGCCGAGTTCAGCGCCGTACGGCCGGTCAGCGCCGGCAGTGCCGAAGGCGGCGGCGCATAGGCTGTGATGTCCACCTTGCCGAGGAATTTGCCATAACCGGTATCGCCTCTGATGTCGATTACCTCGTAGCGCCGGTTGTCGGCGGTAAGGCACTGATCTCCGACCCGGATGCGCCAACCTGTATGGAATACCGGCTGACCCGCCTCATCGACAATGATGTAATAGCCGCCGTCGTTGCGTTCGCTCGCCTGGGCCGGTATCGCCAGCGCAAGCGCGAATATCAGCAGTGTCGCTAATACGGCTAATCTATTCATTATTATTATCCTCCCCCCCTTTTTCACGGGTGGTCGCAGCAGACGCTTTTGCCTTATCCTTATTGCGGTCATGATGCAGCTCTTCGCTGAATTCATACAGACCTTCCGGCCTGTTGAACCCAAGCTGCGGGCCACCCTGAGCCTTCTCGCGGGTCTCTCCTACCAGTTCAGCTACCATAACGGCGACTATGCCGGCGATCATGACAACGTCAAAAGCGCCGGCGCCACCGATGGAGGTCGTCCCGGGAATGCCTGTCCGGTAAAGGGTGACGAAATGGGCGATATCGCTGAGAACGATGCCCAGCGTACCGCCAATAAAGGCGCTTCGGCGGGAGCGGCCCGCCAGATAGGCAATCAGGCCGGCGGTGATGCCGTAAATCAGCTTGGGATCGAGAAACATGTTTTCCGGCTCGTAGGGCAAATAGCGGGCTCCCAGCATGACGGCGACTGCCACCAGCAGGCTGGCCAGTACGGCCCGGACCCGCTCGCCGGTCTCGTCGGCTTTGGCGATCAGCCAGACAGCCAGGGTCGCGGGCAGGATAGCCCCGCCGACGTTGACGCTCAGTTCCACCGGCGCCCGCATCAGCGGGATGTCGATAAAACTGCCGACGATGACGGCGGCGATAAACATCAAGGCCTGCTTGTCGGTGAGCCGCATGCGGTCGAGAATGCGCTGGGCGATGCCGAAGTAGACCAGTACCCCGACCACCAATAAGATAATCATTCCTACCGGCAAACTCATCACAGATTCACCTCTTGTCCGTTAATGGCGACAGCTACAAAGGTAGCTTGCCCGCAGCCGGCGTAAATAATGCAAAAAGCATGGCCTGAGGCCATGCTTCGCGAAAGCGTTGATGACGTTGTAGAATTTATTTCGGGTCTTCTCTGCGGGTTGCGTAAGCCGCAACATCTATGCCGCGCGCACTCAGCCACTCGCGGCTCGCACCGCCGATTACCAGCGGCACGGCCGGCAAACGGTCGACTGTGGCGGCACCGACAAGTACCATGTAACGTTTGATATCGCCGAGAAATTCGCCGAACCAGCAGATGGTGGCCGACAAGCCGGCTTCATCGAGCCTCCTCACCAGGGGAGCGGCGATAGCCACCGCCCGGCCGCCGATAGCCAACGACTTCACTGCGTCGAGCGGGCTGCGGATGCCGCCGGACACGATCATATCGACTGCCGAAGAAACTGCGGCTGCTACTTCCACGGCGCTGACAGCAGTGGGGATGCCCCAGTCGAGGAAGTCCGCCGCCACCTTGTCCTGGCGGCGGGCGGCCTCAATGGCCACGAAGTTGGTGCCACCGCGGCCGCCGACATCGATCGCGCCGACGCCGGCAGCAGCCAGGGCGGCCGCCTGCTCGCGGGCGATACCACAGCCGACCTCCTTGACGATAACCGGTACAGGGCTGGCGGCGACGATGGCGGCGATGTTGTCGAGATAGCCGCGGTAGTCGCGGTCGCCTTCCGGCATGAACAGTTCCTGGGCTACGTTGAGGTGGATCTGAATGGCGTCGGCGGCCAGCATCTCCACCGCCCTGGCGGCTTCAGTCGGAGTGGCGTGGGCTCCTAAGTTGGCGAAGACGATGCCGCCGGGATTGACTTTGCGGATAATCTGATAAGAGTCGCGCACCGCCGGGTTTTCCAGGGCTGCATACTGCGAGCCCACCGCCAGCGCGGCCCCGCATTCGCGGGCCACCTCGGCCAGTTGGGCGTTGACGCCGGTGACGTCGACAGCGCCGCCGGTAATGGCGTTGATAATCACCGGCTGCCTGAGACGTAGACCGGCCACCGTGGTACTTAAGGCCACGTCGTCGACGGCCAGGTCCGGCAGGCAGTTATGGATAAGGGAAAAATCGGCGAAGCCGCTGGAACCCGGCCCGTCGGCCAGGGTCAGCGAATATTTAAGATGATCGAGTTTGCGGGACTGTCGCAAAACTTTCGCCTCTCAGTCTTCGCGTTTGAAGAGATGGCCGAGTTTGTCGCCGATCGTGAAACCAAGGCCCTTGCCGCTGTTGTCAAGGAACTTGCTGTATTCGGCCCGCTCCTGATCCTGTTTGGCCTGGGCGATGCTCAGCGAAATCCGTTTGTTCTTCTTGTCAATGCTAAGGATCTTCACGTTGACCTGTTGGCCGCTTGTTACAACTTCGTCGGCGCTGTTGACCCGGCGGTCGTCGAGCTCAGAGATGTGGGCCAGCCCCTCCACCCCTTTGGCGATTTCGATGAAAGCGCCGAATTTCGAGGTCTTGGTCACTTTGCCGGCCACGGTTGCCCCCTCGGCCAGTTGGTCGACGGTGTCATACCAGGGGTCGCGCTGAACGGCTTTGAGGCTGAGGGAAATCCTTCTGGCCTGAGGATCGACCTTGAGGACGACGACTTCGACTTCGTCGCCTACACTGACAACTTCGGCCGGCGACTTCACCCGATGCCAGGAAAGGTCGGAAACATGAATCAGTCCGTCAGCGCCGCCGATATTGACAAAAGCGCCAAAGTCGGCCAGGCGGCTGACCGTTCCTTTTATCGTCTGGCCGGGGGCCAGGCGGGCGTAAACCGCATCCTCCTGGCGGCGGCGTTCTTCTTCAAGCACGGCCCGCCGCGACAGGACGACCCTTTTTTTCTCGCGGTCGACTTCGATGGGCAGCAGGGTGAAGGTCTGGCCGGCAAATTCTTGGAGATTCTCAACGAAGCGGACGTCGGCCTGGGAAGCGGGCACGAAGCCGCGGACGCCGAATACGGCGACCGACAGACCGCCTTTAACCGCCTCGGTTACTTTACCTTCAACCGTTTGTTTGGCCTTGAGGGCTTCCTCGAGCTTGTCCCAGGCAATGATGCCGTCGGCCCGCACTTTCGAGAGTTTGATGGCCCCTTCGCTGCTGTCGGCGTCGATCACGAAGAC
>JAEZLU010000357.1 GCA_023415075.1 Bacillota bacterium | reverse complement strand
CGGCCGCTCGAAGTCGACTTCCTGATAAACATGCCGGTCCTCAAGGCCCACTGCCAGACCTACATGACCTGCGCCCTGAAAAACCTCAAAGGCTGCCTGCCGGACAGCGAGAAACGGCGGTTCCACTCCCTCGGCCTTACCAAGCCCATCGGCTACCTGGCCAAAGCCGTCAAGACCGGCCTCACCCTCATCGACGGCCTGGCCGGCGATCTCACCTTCGAGGAAGGCGGCAACCCGGTGCAAATGGACCGGCTGATCGCCGGCAAAGACCCTGTCCTTCTCGACGCCTACGCCGCTGCCCTTCTCGGCTTCACCACCGAGGAAATAGCCTATATCGGCGTCGCCGCCCGCATGGGCGCAGGCTCGGCCGACCTTAGCCAGGCCGTTATCCGCGAATACGACATCGGCCTGAAAAACGGCGACCAGTTCCGCCCGTCGGGTAAAGCCCGCCGCCTGGGCGAGAAGGTCGTCGCCCGCCAGGCCTGCTCGGCCTGCTACGGCGGCCTCATCCACGCCCTCCAGCGCCTGGACGAACAAGGCCGGCTTGGCCGCCTTAAAGGACCCCTGCATATCGGCCAGGGCTTCCGGGATCAGCAGCTTGACGGTCTCGGCATCGGCAGTTGCACCGCCAAATGCAGCCATAGCGTCGCGGGCTGTCCGCCAACCGCCCGGGCCATCGTCGACTTCCTCGACAAATGCCTCTCCTGATCTACCCAGCCGCCGGCGCATGGCCGGCGGCTGTTGCCTGTCACCGGCCCAGGGGCTACCATCACCGTGCGGTTCAAGGCCCCTTTGAATAAAGGCGGAAATGATGTATAATAAAACCATCCGGAAGTGGCTGAACCCGGGAAAACGAAAGGAGAATGGCATAATGCTGGCTCTCAACTTCCAATCCGAACTCCACGAGAAACTCCTCATCGAACGCAAAAAAAATTACACCGTCCGTCTGGGCGACGTAAGCAACATATTCGTGGAAAACTCGGTCGTCTGGGTGACCGTGGGCAAAATGTACGCCCCCAAGCGCAAACTCTACTCCGCCTTTCTCGACCGGGTCAAAGTCAAGCAGATATCCGAACTCACCAAAGATGACCTTGGCCACCAGAACCCGGAAATCAAATCGGTCGAAGAACTCATCGCCATGTTCGAACAAATTTACAAAAAAACGATAACCGAAGAAGATATCGTAACCGTCATCAGCTTCTCGGAAATCGTCGGCGAATAATTAACCGCGGCCTTAAGCCGCGGTTTTTCGTCAGCAGAGCCTTCATATACGTCAGCAAAAGAAAAGGCCCTCGCCAGCGGCGGGGGCCTTTTATGTACTAAGGGGTTATCTCCCCGGCAACAGCTTTTTTAGCTGGTCGGTCACCTTGTTGGTTATCGCCTTATCCAGCGCCTCGCGGGGGCTGACGCTGGGGCCGAGCTGCTTTAGGCGGACCAGCGAGCCCTCGCCGACGCCTTCGGCCCGGAAAGAGCCGCCCACGGTGTTCACGATTATATTCGAAAAGCTCATCTTTTCACCCTGCTTGACAAAATCACCGGTCATCGACAAGAAGGGGATACCCTGGAACGAGCCTTCACCCATCTGGAAGTTGCCGTCGGCGTAACCGCCGCTCGGTCCCTGGCCGCTCAGATTGGCGTCGAAACTCACCCGCCCCTTGATATCTTTCTCGGTTAGCAGCCCGGCATCCATGCCGCTGCCGCTGGCCGTCATTTGATATTGCTGGCTGGCCGGCACCACTGTGCCCGCCACCGTCAGCGCGCCGTCCCAGGCGGTCGCCTGCGTATTCGCCAGCGTCAAAGTGCCGCCGGCGTAGGTGAAGTTGCCATGGCCGTCGGCAAAGGCAACCGTCCCGAAGCTACCCTGGGGAATAGAGAAAGAACCGTTGGCCCGCGGCTTGTCGATCGTGCCCTCGACCTTGGTCTGAAAGGCGATCGCCCCCTTGAGCGGCATAGTTCCCAGGGCGGCCACATCAAAGGCCGCCGACGCCAGCTCGAGGTTCAGCAGGAAACCCTCGGCGCCTGGCGTAAGCGTGCCGGCGGCCGCGATTTTCTGACCGTTGAGGAGGGCTGATCCATCCTTCAACGTCAGCTTGCCGCCCTCAAGCACAACCTTGCCGTTGCCCTCGCTGACTGCGTAGCCGGCAACCGTCGTCACCGCCTTTTCCAGCGTGCCCTCGCCGGCCAGGCTGAAATTGCCGGCCTGCTCCTTAACTGTCACCGACACATTCTTCGCCAGGCCGCCGGTCAGCTTGAAATCGCTGATCCCCAGTGCCGCCAGCGGCAGATCGGCCAGCGCCAGTTGCGCGGTCTTCACCGCCAACTCACCGCCGACGCCGGGGTTCCAGTTGCCTTTGACCGCCAGCGGCGTATTGCCGCTATTGGCCGTCAGATCGAGGCCCACCGCCGGGTAGCCGGTCAAGTCGAAGCTGCCGGTCACCGCCGTCAGCTTTCCGTGACCTTCACCGCCAAGCTGGAGGGCACCGTTTTTTACATTGACCGTCCCGCGGAACGTCATCGGCTCACCGGTGTCCTTGACGAGATTTTGCCAGTTCCAGCGGCCGTTCTTATCGGTAGTTAGCGTCATCACCGGATTCTCCAGCGTAACGCTCTTGACTGCGCTCATATCGGCCCGGCCGGCCAGCACATCGGCTACGCCGAAGCGGACGGTCACCCGGTCGCTCCGGCCGATGACCGTATTCTGGCTATCGCTCACCGTTACCGCCTGGGCCGTAAGCGTCCCATAAAAAGAAAAATCGAAGCTGCCGGCGTTGACCTTGCCGTTGATACGTTCGTTGACCCGTGCCAAAAGCTGGGCCTGAGCGTCGGCGGCCACCCTGGCGACCAGCGAATTCCACCAGAAACCCAGAAAGAGCAATGCCGCCAAGGCACCTGCCAGCACAGTCTTCTGCCTATTCGTCAATGTGACCATCGCTTCGCTCCTCCCGTTTTACGCATGCTAACTAATATTACACAGCCGGCCTTCGTATTCCTGCCTCCCGGCCGACCGCCCGTCCGCGATTGGTCCAGGAAAAAAGCGGCAGATTATTTGCCGCCGCGGACAGGGGCGGGACAATAGCAAAACCGACCAGGCGCCATATAATATCATGACGGTAGTCAAAGATATATTAAGGGAGGTATACTTAATGGGTTTCGGTGGATGTTGTGGTGGAGGCCGTAGCTCCATTATCGTCGTTGTCATAATCATCATCCTGCTCCTGATGTTCACTTTCGAAGAAGAAACAACGTGCATCTAGCAAATTTTTGACAATTGGCCGTCTTCGCTCAGCCCTCTGCCATTTACTTATTAGCAGTGCCCCTCATTCAAAAAGCCAGGACGCCCTTCCTGGCTTTTTCGCTTTGCTTTGCCAAAGAAAAAAGCCTGTGTTTACACACAAGGCAACAAAGAGAAAAGAAAATTGATATGGCTTACAAAAAATGTAGCACATGGAAGGATACAAGTCAATACCCAATGGCGTCCGGGACGAAAAAACACCCGCAGGCTAACTGGTCCACAAAGCTTTTCAGACCGCACCATGACTGGCCCAGCCTCATAAAATGACAAAAAGCGAGGAGCTGATGAAAATGTCCCAGGAACCGGTGAGAATGTGCCAGGAACCGATACTCGTAAGTCTGGAGAATTACGATCTCACCCGTAAAGTCTTTGCCGTGGACACTATGGATGTTCTCAATCGCCTTATCAACACCGAAGCGGCCAAAGCAACCCCCGATCTCACTGCCATCGCCAACCTGGCGGCGGCGATGGCCGAACTGCTTGCCGCCGTTACCTGATTCAGGGCGATTTCTTATATACCGTCACCGCCGGCCTGATATCAAGCTGCTCCAGCCGCTCGCGCTTTGCGGCCAGCGTGGCCTGATCCGGCTGCGGCTTGATCGACTCGATCTTAAGCTTGCTGTTATAAACCCCTTCTTGCACACCTTCACCTCCTGTCATCACCGGCCGGGGTTGATGGCCCGAAGCGCCGGGTCCAGGCGGTCGCCCCAGGCTTGTCGGCAAGGCACCGGCCCTTGCCCTATCAACCCCTCGTCAATATTTTGCGCCTTTTTCGGTCAGCTAAACGCTGGCCATTCCTGACAAATTCCTCCACACGGCGGCCCTGGGTTGCCGGGGCCGCCGCCTGTCAGTCCTGCTGCGGCGAATCTACGGTGAACA
>JAEZLU010000353.1 GCA_023415075.1 Bacillota bacterium | reverse complement strand
CATTATCAGCTAAGTAAACTTGGTAAGGATGAAACCGACATGCGCCAACGGGAAGCCATGCAAGTCTACCTGTACAAACTAGTGCACGGCGAGAAACAAGGCGTCATAGCTGTTTTGCTGCTATGGTCGCTGCGGTTCATGTCGTTTGTTTATGGCCTGGGTGTGATGGCCAAACTTGGCCTCTACAAAATGGGCATATTCCGGCAGCACAAGCTGCCCTGCCGGGTTATCAGCCTCGGCAACATAACGGTCGGCGGCACCGGTAAGACGCCTACGGCCCAGCGACTGGCGGCAATCATCCGCGACATGGGCTACCGGGTTGTCATCCTCAACCGGGGCTACCGGGCCGGCGGGCGCGGTCAGGTTGGCCTGGTCTCGGACGGCCGGCGCATCTACATGTCGGTGAACGAGGCCGGCGACGAGGCCTACCTGCTGGCTAAAAATTTGCCGGGGGTGGCAGTGGTCATCGGCAAAAACCGCAACGTCACCGGCGACTATGCCGTAGCCAACCTCAGGGCTGATTTCATCATCCTCGACGACGGCTATCAGCACTGGCAGCTCGACCGCGACCTGGACATCGTCCTCATTGACAGCATCAACGTATTCGGCAACAACTTCCTGCTGCCGCGGGGGACCCTCAGGGAACCGCTCGTCAACCTCAACCGGGCCGACGCCTTTCTGCTGACCAGAGCCGATCAGGCCACCAACGACGCCCGCGACGAAATCCGCGAGACCCTCAGCCGTTACAACGACCGGGCCCTGGTGGTCGAAAGCGTCCACAGCCCTCGCTGCTTCATCGAAATCGAAGACTGGTACAAGGGGGTGCGGCTGGAGGCGGTCGCCCTGGAGGCCGTCCGTGAACGGGCGATACTGGCGTTTTCGGCTCTCGGCAATCCGACCTCCTTCGAGCAGACCATCGCCGACCTGGGAGCCTCCTGCGTCAAGGCGGTGCGCTTCCCGGACCATCACGACTATACGATGGCCGAAATGCATGAGGTAATGGAAAAAGCGGTGGATCAGGGTGTCTATGCTCTGGTAACCACCGAAAAGGATGCCGTGAAAATCCCCTCCGAATTTATCCATTCCGACCGGCCGCTGCCGGTGTACGTCCTTGAGATGGAGGTAAAATTCGTCGAAGGCGGCTATCAGGAATTGATGGCCCTTATCAAAAAAATGGCGGAACGGGAGGGAGAAAGATGAAAGTGGTTTGTGTAATTCCGGCCCGCTACCATTCCACCCGCCTGCCCGGGAAACCGCTGGCCGTCATCGCCGGCAAGCCGATGGTCCAGCGCGTATACGAGCGGGCCAGCCTGGCCCGCCGGCCGGATCAGGTGCTGGTAGCGACCGATCATGAACTTGTCTATAAAGCTGTCACCGCTTTCGGCGGACAGGCCGTGATGACTTCGCCCGACCACCCGACCGGCACTGACCGCCTGGCCGAAGTGGCCACCCGCCTGGACGCCGATGTCATAATCAACGTTCAGGGCGACGAGCCGCTTATCGCCCCGGAGATTATCGACGAACTGGCGGCGGCCTTTCACGAGGACGACGGACTGGTGATGGCCACGCTGGCGACGCCGCTGACCGCCGAGGAACAGCAAGCGCCGAGTGCCGTCAAAGTTGTAACCGATCTGGCCGGCTATGCTCTCTACTTCTCCCGCTCGCTTATTCCCTATCCGCGCAATCAGGCTGAAGGGTTGACCCACTATAAACATATCGGCATCTATGCCTACCGGCGCGACTTTCTCCTTAGATACGCCGCTCTGCCGCCCACGCCGCTCGAGAAAGCCGAGTCGCTTGAGCAACTCAGGGCCCTCGAACACGGTTACCGCATCAAAGTCCTGAAAACAGCCTTCCAGTCGATCGGCGTCGACACGCCGGAAGACCTGGAACGGATCAACGCCATCTTTACCCAGCAGGGAGGTTTGCCTGAATGAAACCAGTCCAAGTCGGCAACATCGCCATCGGCGGCCAAAACCCCATCGTCCTGATAGCCGGGCCGTGCGTCATCGAAAACAGCGAACGAACGCTGAAGATCGGCCGCGAGGTCAAGGCCATCGCCGACCGTCTCGGCATGCCGTATATTTTCAAAGCCTCCTACGACAAGGCCAACCGCTCGGCCTACAATTCCTTCCGGGGACCGGGGCTGGCCGACGGGCTGGCTCTTTTAGCCAAAGTCAAGAGTGAGCTTGGCGTGCCTGTACTCAGCGATATCCACGCCGAGGAGCAGGCCGGGCCGGCGGCTGCCGTGCTCGACATCCTCCAGATACCGGCCTTCCTTTGCCGCCAGACCGATCTCGTATATGCCGCCGCCAAGACCGGGCGGGCGGTTAATGTAAAGAAAGGGCAGTTCCTGGCGCCTAACGACATGAAAAATGTTGTCCGGAAAATTCTCGAGGCCGGCAACGAAAATATCCTGCTTACCGAACGCGGCGTCACCTTCGGCTACAATAACCTTGTCGTCGATATGCGGGCTTTGCCGATAATGCGCTCACTCGGCTACCCGGTGGTCTTTGACGCAACCCACAGCGTCCAGCTGCCCGGGGGGGCCGGCACGGCCTCCAGCGGCCAACGGGAATATGTTGAGCATCTGGCGCGGGCCGCCGTGGCCGCCGGCGTCGACGCCCTGTTCCTGGAAGTCCACGACAACCCGGCCGAGGCCCTGTCCGACGGCCCTAACATGCTGTACCTGGAGCAGCTGACACCGCTCCTGACCGACCTTATGGCCATCGATGCCGTTGTCCGCAAGCACAAATAGGAGGGAATGCCATGATCCTCGAACAGGCAAAAGAAGTGCTGGCCATTGAGGCTGCCGCCATCACGGCCCTCATAGCCCGCCTCGACGGCCAGTTTACCGCCACGGTTGACCTCATCCTCGGCTGCAGCGGCCGGGTTATTGTCACCGGCATCGGCAAATCCGGCCTCGTGGGCCGGAAGATTGCCGCCACCCTCGCCAGCACCGGTACGCCCGCCTTTTTCCTTCATCCGGCCGAGGCCAACCACGGCGACCTGGGGATGGTTACCGGCGACGACGTGGTCCTTGCCTTGTCGCAAAGCGGTGAAACCGACGAAGTGCTGCGCATATTGCCGGCCATCAAGCGGCTGGGGGCCAAGGTCGTGGCCATGACCGGCCGCGAGCAGTCGACGCTGGCCCGCAACGCCGATGTCGTCCTTGATGTGGCGGTCGAAAAGGAAGCCTGTCCGCTCGGCCTGGCGCCCACCGCCAGCACTACGGCTATGCTGGCAATGGGCGACGCCCTGGCGGTGGCCTTGCTGTCGGCCCGCAAATTTACCCCCGAGGACTTTGCCCTCTTCCATCCCGGCGGCTCACTGGGCCGTAAGCTGCTGCTGACAGTCGAACAGGTGATGCACAGCGGCGAGGAAAATCCGCTGACGCCGCTTGGCAAAACAGTAAAAGAAGCCCTATTTGTCATCACCGCCAAGGGTCTCGGCGCCACCTCAGTCGTCGATGAGGCCGGCCGGCTGCAGGGAATTATTACCGACGGCGACATTCGCCGCAGCCTCGAAAAAGGCTACGATTTCCTCAACAAACGGGTGGAGGAAGTCATGACCAGGACGGCCAAGACAATAACTCCGGGCAGACTGGCGGCTCAGGCCCTCCACATGATGGAGAAAAACAAGCCCCGGCCGATAACCGTATTGCCGGTGGTCGACGACGAGCAGCGGGCAATTGGCATGATTCACCTTACTGACTTATTGCGTCAGGGAGTGGTATAATGGATACTGAGACGCGAGCCTGCCGTATCAAGCTGCTGGTTTTCGATGTGGACGGCGTGCTGACGAGCGGCCAGCTTCTCTTCGGACCGACCGGCGAAGCCCTCAAGGTCTTTCACGCCCAGGACGGCCTCGGCATCAACGCCGCCCATCGGGCCGGGCTCAAGACGGCGGTGATCACCGGCCGGCACAGCGAGATGGTCAGCCGGCGGGCCGGCGAGTTGTCGATAGGCGACATCTGCCAGGGGGCTCAGGACAAACTCGAACACCTTGGCGGGCTGATGGCCAAGTATGGCCTGACGCCGGA
>JAEZLU010000319.1 GCA_023415075.1 Bacillota bacterium | reverse complement strand
TAGGGCATGAAGACTTCGATGTCATAGCCGTGGCGCTCGGCGGCCAGGTATTTGAGGGTGGCATTGAGGAGCGCCGGATTCTGCCAGAGGTCGCCGCTGCGGCAGGCTTCGTCCATGGCCCGCGCGCCGGCGAGAAAGGCGTCGATGTCAAAGCCGATGCAGGCGGCGGTGACCAAGCCGACTTCGGAAAAGATGCTGAAGCGGCCGCCGACGCCGTCAGGCACGGCGAAGGTGGCCCAGCCCTCCTGGTCGGCCAGTTTTTTCAGGAGGGTGGCTTGGGGGCCCTCGGCCGGGTCGGTGACGGCGACCACTGAGATTTCGAGGCCGGTAGCCTGCCGAAGGGCGTCGTATACGACCATGAAGTTCGACATGGTGTCGAGGGTCGAGCCTGATTTGGAGACGACGATGAGCGTCACCCGGTAGGATTGCTTGCCGCGGGCGGCGGTCAGGATGTGGCCGACGAGGTCGCTGGTCCGCTGGGGATCGATGTTGTTGCCGCTGAAGTACAGCTCGGGGTAGCCCTGGCGCTCGGCGGCCGGCCGGCTGTTCCAGAATTCGCCGCCGTGGGTCTCGATAAGCACCCGGTTGCCCAGATAAGAGCCGCCGATACCGAAGTGGATTACGGCGTCGACCTGGTGGCGGAGCGAGGCGCCGAATTCTTTAAGCCGTTTGATGGAGGCCGGCGAGTTGAGGTTGCCGTCAGCCAGAAAAGGCAGCTGGGTGAACAGCACTTTTTCCGGAGTGCCGTCTTTGGACAGGTGGCCGCGGACTTCGCCGCCGGCCCGCATGTGAGTCACAGCGGCATGAGCGGCGGCAAGCCGGTCGCCAAGGGCAGCGATGTCAGCCGCGGTGACTTTGCCGTCACCATACAGGTTGGTGTAGTCGAAGGTAAACCCTGAGGCCAGTGTGAGCACCGGTTGTCCCTCCTCTTATCGCCTGTCGCTGAATATCGTTAGGCTTCGCCGGCTGCCCGGGCCGCCGGCAGGTTTTTGAACAGGGGCTCGGCCGCCATTTTCGCCGCCAAGTCCCGGCAGGTGTTTTCGGCCGATTGGATGGTCCAGCTGGCCACCTTGGTGCCGTAGACGACCGCTTCGGCGAGCGTCCGGCCGCGGATCAGGCCCATGACGGTACCGGAGAAAAACGCGTCCCCCGCCCCCGAGGTGTCGAGCACGGTTACCGGGAAGACGGGCTGGTAGCCGGCCATGCCGGCCCGGGCGTCGTAGTAGACGCAGCCTTTGGCGCCAAGGGTGACGACCATGGCGGCCATTTGGCGGGCCGCGACGAAACGGGCCAGCTCCCACTCCAGACTGGCGATGTTATCGTCGTCCAGGCGAACGCCCAAGAGGCGTTCGGCTTCGATATTGTTGCAGATGAAGCAGTCGAGACCGGTGAGAATGTCAGGGCTGCCCATGATCACCGAGAGGTTGCCGGGAATACCGTAAACCGGCCGCCGGTGCTCGCGGGCCAGGTCGATGACTTTGCGGGAGATATACTCGTTGAGGTCGAGTTCGAGGACGATGTGGCCGGACTGGCGGACGATGTCGGCGCCGTTTTCACCGATGTGGTTTTCCAGGTGAATGAGGTCAGGCATCTGGGAGATCGAACCGGCCAGGTCGCCGGCGTCGTTCATGATAGCCAGCCATAGGCCCATACCACGGATTTCGGCTTCAACCATGTACCGGAGACCGGTGCCGCTTTTGGCCAGGCGGCCGGTGATTTCCCGGCCGATGCCGCTGCGGTCGAGGCTGGCGACGAACTCGATATTGAGGCCGAGGTTGGCCAGGTTTTCAGCTACGTTGCGGCCGACGCCGCCGTGGACGAATTTGACGTTGCCGAGGTTGCGGCCGGCCGGGTTGTAGTGCGACTTGGCAAAACCTTTGCAGTCCATAAAGACGGTGCCGATCACCGCTGTTGCTAGAGTCATGCTGGTACCTCCTGGCGCTGTGCGTGATGGGTAGAAAATCCGGTCTTGGCGTCTGGATTAGGCTTTCGTTCCATAGCCGTCCGGATGGCTTTTATGCCAGCCCCAAGCCGAGGATATGATGGTGTCGAGGTCGGATAGGCGCGGCTGCCAGCCGAGTTCTTCCCTGATGCGGGCCGATGAGGCAACAAGCACGGCCGGGTCGCCGGGGCGGCGCGGCACTATGTTGACAGGAAAGTTGACGCCGGTGATGGCCTTGGCCCGGTCGATCACCTGTCGGACGCTGTAGCCGGTCTCCGAGCCAAGGTTATAGGCCCTGGCCGGTCCTCCGGCCAGGAGGTGCCGAAGGGCGAGTACATGGGCGTCGGCCAGGTCGGTGACGTGGATGTAGTCGCGGATGCAGGTGCCGTCAGGGGTGGGATAATCGTCGCCGAAGATGGCGACCGCCTCCCGCTTGCCGGCCGCCGCCTGGAGAACCAGGGGGATGAGGTGGGTCTCCGGCGAGTGGTCTTCGCCGATTGCTCCCGTAGTCAGGGCGCCGGCGGCGTTAAAGTAGCGGAGAGCGACATAGGTCATTTTGTAGGCGGCCGCGTAATCGGCCAGCATTTGCTC
>JAEZLU010000307.1 GCA_023415075.1 Bacillota bacterium | reverse complement strand
GGATATGGGCTTTAAGGATGTGGACGTGGTGTTCGCCCAATACGAGGGTCCGGGCGTGCGGGTGCGCGGCCGGGCCTATGTGTACCGGCCGGCCGACCGCTATCACTGGCTGTTGGAGGGCAAGGAGGCGATGGAGTGAGCAGGGTATTACTGGCGCCGCTTGATCCGGTGCATGACATCGGTTTGAAGATGATCGCCCGCGGCTTGCAGCAGGCAGGCTATGAGACGCTGCTGCTGCCGCCCGATCTGCCGCCGGAGGATATCATTGCCCAGGCGCTGGCCCAGGGGTGCGGCACGGTGCTGATAAGCCGGACGCTGGGGTACGGGGTGGCCGAGCTGTTGGCCCGTTTCGTCGATCTGGCCGACGCCGCCGGCCTCAGGGAGAAAGCCCGCATCGGCATTGGCGGCATGGCTATCAGGAAGGAACTGGCGGCCGAGCTGGGGTTCGACGCCGGCTTCGGGCCGGGGACGACGGTGGAGGAGGTGAGCGCTTTCGTCGAGGGCCGGGAGTATCTGCCTGACCCGACGCGGTCGCAGAAGGTCAAGCCGGATATTACGGCCGGCTACGATTACCGCTATCTCCACGCCGGTATCGGCGCCAAGCTGGGGCGGATCAGCGAGCTTATCAGCGACTGGGTTAAAGGCAAGACAACGCCGGGGATTGAGCGGGCCCGTCTGCGGGACGAGTTTTGGGACGTGGGCCGCTGGCGCCGGCGGGAGGGTAACGGTGAGCTTTTCACCTATTATCCGGGCCTGTGCGACGAGCTGCCGCAAAAATTTTACGCCACCGGCCAGCTTCACCCCAAGACCCGCCGTTTTACCAGGGAAGAGGTGGAGGGGCTCGAAAGGTACCTCGACGAGACCAAGGCCCGGATGTCGGTGCTAAGGCTGCAGCACAGCCGCGAGCGGCCGCTGGTCTTTAACCAGTACGGCACCGGCTGCCCATTCATGGATATCGGCCACATTCTGGCCAGCGAGGCCTGGGGGGCCGACGGGGTGGTCCATTTCGACCCTTCGTGGGGGGCGCGGACCGAGGGCTTTCTCGACGGCTTCCTGACCCACCAGGAGGACGGTACGGTCATTACCCCGGCCAACCTTAACCGCATTTTCGGGGCGCTGGAAAAGTCGACCCTCTGGCAGGTAAGGGCCCACCGCGGCCTGAACACGCCGGAGACGGTGGTGCTGGCCGGCAAGATCGGCGCCGATCTGACCAAGATCAATATATGCTACGGCGCCCTGGGGGCGGGTACTGACCCGGCCCGGCTGACGGTCGACGGCTACCACAGCATCGTTTATGCCGAGAAGTACAAGTTGCCGTTCGATGTGGTGACAAATGAGGAATTGGCTGGCGTACCTGCCCATAAGGCTTTTGCCGGTATGCTGATCGTGGCCGACCTGGCGGTTCGCCTGGGGGCCCGGCCCATTCTCCAGCCGTTGTTCGCATATTCGCCGGAAGTGATGATAAACGAGCTGATGGCCGATAATTATATCGATTTCAACGCCGCCAAGATCGAGGCGCTGCGGGGGATAGTGAATGCGCCGCTGTGGCCGGGGGCGCCGATAGGCTTTCTTACCCATACCGAGGACCGGGTGCAGTCGGCGGCGACGACGGCTTTCCACGCCTGCCTGGCCGCCTCCCTCGGGGTGGATGCCGTCTCGATCGCTTCGACCGACGAGGCGTATTCGGGCGGGCCGATTTCGTCGCCGGCCAAGGTGGATACGCTGAGAGCGGTACAGGAGGGTTTCCGCTTCCTCGGACGGGCGACGATAACGCCGACGCCGCGGGCGGCCCCAGCTGCCGACAAGCTGGTGGCCGGCATCGAGGCGGTGCTGGACGAGGTTCTGCGGGTAGGCGATTTTGTTGAGGCCATCCACGCCGGCGTGCTGGGCAGCCGCGAGGAGGGGGCCTATCCGGGCCGCGCCGGCAAGGACACAGTAACGACTAGTAAGTAGGTCCGGGTGCGGGGCCAAGCAGCCGGCACATAGTATAGACGACGGCGAGTTATGCTAGGAAGGTGAGGGGGCGATAAAGTGGGTGACCCTTATGTGGCAGGCAAGTTCGCTGCCAATCCTTATGCCGCGAAGACGGCCGTTTTCGGGCTTTTGGTGGTTGTATTGGACGGCAAGCTGGATAATCGCGGTCTGAAGCTTATCACGCCTATTTCCCGCTGCCTGCGCACAAACGACGTCCACGAGCTCATTCTGACCGACGAGGTCGGAGCCGGGCCGGGAGCCGGAGTCGACCGCATCGCCTATCTGGGCTTTTTTGCGGTGGCAGCTGGCGGGGTGCTGGTGAGCGGCGACAAGGTATTCCTCGGCGACCGTCGGATCGGCACTTTGGCCGGTTTTGACGAAACCCATATGCCCAATCATTTGAATATCGTCATCAAAACCGATCGGCTGGCGACCGGCGTGGAGATGGCCGCCGCCCTCGGCGCCGAGGTCAGGTTCGAGATGGACAAAAAAGGAGGTGAGTGATATGAGTGTAGAGAGCAAGCTGGCGGAGCTGGGCCTTGAGCTGCCACCCGCGCCCAAACCGGTGGCCGCGTATGTGCCGGCAGTCAAGGCAGACGGTTATGTGTATACCGCCGGCCAGATTCCTTTCGTGAACGGCGAGCTGAAATTCAAGGGCAAGGTGGGCCGCGATCTCGACGAGGCCCAGGGTTATGAGGCGGCCCGCACCTGCGTGCTGAACTGTCTGAGTGTGATCAAAGCGGTCGCCGGCAGTCTGGATAATATCGAGCAAGTGGTCAAAGTGACCGGTTTCGTGAGCAGCGCGCCCGGGTTTAACGGTCAGCCGAAGGTTATTAACGGCGCATCCGAGCTTTTGGGACAGTTGTTCGGCGAGAAGGGGGCCCATGCCAGGTCGGCGGTGGGGGTGAACGAGCTGCCGCTTGACGCGGCCTGCGAAGTGGAATTGATCGTCAAAGTGAAGTAAGGGGGATCAGTTGATGGCGTTCAAGTTCAAGTATCAGATGTACAAGCATTTGCAGATGAGTATCCCGAGTATTTATGCCGAGGCCCGGGCGGTGGCCGACGAGATCGGCATCCCCACAGAGCTGCGGGGCAAGTTCGGCCTTACTGGCGGGATTTCCGGCTGCCCGGCGCCGCTACGGGACGATATAATGCACGCCAGCGAGGCATTGGCCAAGGAAGTGGTGACGCTTTCCAAGCTGGTGGACGATATCCGCGAGCTTGTCAAGAGCGTGTACGGCGACGAGTGGGACGCGGCGCCGACCAGCACCTGCGAGGCCGGCCTTTGGGTGACATTCGACAGCCTGTTCACACCGCCGATGATGGGACGGGGCGACAGCTACCGGGCCCGCTACCTGGCTCTCTACGAGAAGCATCTCCATCACCAGGGGTCATATGGGCGGCCGTATCCCGGCCGCTATAAGGATATTTTCGCCGACCGCGGGTCAACCCCGGGCGAGCTGGGCTTTTACGGCAAACGACAGAATAACCTGGACACGGTGATCGTGCCGCTGGCCGGGGCCAACTACGCAGTGCACGGCATAAAGTATCACCCGGTGCCGCTGCTCACCAGGGTCGATCCGGAAGGAAGCAAGGAGGAACTGAAGAAGTTCGCCGAGATCCATCGTGACAAGTTTACCGGCATCACGTCGCTGGCCTATGAGACGCCGGGCTACGGCTACGGGGTCAAGGGCGGCGACGGCGCGCCGATTCTGCAGAAGTACTGCGCCGAAGTAGCTCATCACTACGGGGTTCCGTACGTGCAGGACAACGCCTGGGGCATCCCCTTCGTGGGTACCGACCCGCGCAAAACGGGAGCCGATGTCATCATTTACAGCATGGACAAGGCGACCGGCGCGGCAACCAGCGGCCTCATAATCGGCAAGGAGGACGTGATGGTGCCGATTCGCCGGGCAATGGGCGTCCACGGCGACCGCTGGGGCACGACGGCTTCGTATGGCAAGGCAGCCTATGTGGCTTTTGACCCCGGCAAGGAGGCGCTGGCCACTCAGATTCAGGCGCTGAAAGTGCTGCGGGACGACCCGGGGGTACTGACCCGCCCGGTGGATGATCTGGAGCGGGTGGTGCGCGAGGAGTTCGAGCATCTGAACCCCAAACTGCGCGACGGTATCGTGATTTCGAAGTCGTACAATTCGCGGGCGGTGGAGGTCAACTACGAGGGCACCTGGAAGGACGGCCAGATGGGTATTCCGATTTTCTCGATCGAGGATATGTATTCCGGCACAAACCTCTTCCAGACCGGCATGGCCCAGATGGGGGTCATCCCGACGGTGGCTTACGACGGCAACATTTATATTTCCCCCGATCTGGCGACCACCGACAGTAAGGGCAACCTGCTGGTCGACGTCACCCGCTACGGCATCAAGGGCCTGGTGCGCCTGATCGAGATTGTTTCGAAGTACGCCGGGATAATCTAGTAAGGAGGGTTTGCCATGGCCAAGAAAGTGGTGATTGTCGGCGGCGGCTGGGCCGGCACGGCAGCGGCGCTGGCGGCCCGTAAGGCCGGCTGCGAGGTCGAGCTGTTCGAGCGGACCGATATGCTCTTGGGCACCGGGCTGGTGGGCGGCATCATGCGCAACAACGGCCGCTTTACGGCGACCGAGGAAATGATCGAGCTGGGCAGCGGCGACCTCTTCCAGTTGACCGACCAGGAGGCCCGCCACCGCAATATCGAGTTTCCCGGCCACAAGCACGCCACTTTGTACGATGTCGCCCGTATCGAGCCGGCGGTGCGGGGCGCCCTGGAGAAGGCCGGCGTGAAGATGCATATCCACTGCCGGGTGAAGGAGGTCGAGAAGGAAGGTGACCGCATTGTCAAGGTGACGGCCGAGGGCCATCACGGCGAGGGCGATGTGACGGCCGCCGGCGATGCCTTCGTCGACGCCTCGGGCACGGCCGGGCCGCAGGGCAACTGCATGAAGTACGGCAACGGCTGCGCGATGTGCATTTACCGCTGCCCGACCTTCGGGCCGCGGTTCTCGATCGCCGCCAAGGCCGGCGTGCCTGAGCTCATGGGCAAGAAGGCCGACGGATCGCTGGGGGCGATGAGCGGCTCGTGCAAACTACATAAGGATTCGCTGGCCGCCGATATCCAGAAGAAGCTGAATGATACGGGGGTCGCGGTTATCCCGGTGCCGGCTGAATTGCGAAAAAGCATGGATTCGCTCGGCCAGAAGGCCTGCCAGCAGTACGCTCTCAAGGAGTTCGCCGAAAACGTCATTCTGCTCGACACCGGCCACGCCAAGCTGATGACGGCGTATTATCCGCTGGAGATTCTCCGCCGGATACCGGGGTTCGAAAGCGCCCGCTTCGAGGATCCTTACGCCGGCGGTATTGGCAATTCGATGCGCTACCTGGGCATGCTGCCGCGGGACAATGCCCTGAAAATCGAGGGACTGGCCAATTGTTTCGCCGGCGGCGAGAAGGCCGGCCTGCTGGTCGGCCATACTGAGGCTATCGTCACCGGGACGCTGGCCGGCCACAACGCCGCCCGCGTAGCCCGCGGGCTAAAGCCGCTGGAGCTGCCGCAGAGCCTGGCGGTGGGGC
>JAEZLU010000180.1 GCA_023415075.1 Bacillota bacterium | reverse complement strand
GTCGTGTTGTCCTTGGAAAAGGTTTTCGTAAGATGCTCAAGCGTTATGCTGATCGACATGCTCTGGCCTCCCTCGCCTCATGTATTCCGCGCCGCTTGCGGATAAGCCAGCCGGAATGCCAGGCTGATTACCCCGCTCAGGACGAAGATGATGCCGATTAGGATGACTGAGAAAGCGGCTGCCTGGGCGAACTGCAGCTCGGTTATGCATTCGAGTATTCGGGTGGTTAAGAGCGTCCAACTGACCGATACCAGGAAAATGGTCGCACTGATCGCCGTCATCGACCGCACCAGCAGGAAGCGCATGCCGGAGATTACGGCCGGCACGATGAGCGGCAAGGTAACCCGGCGGAAGCAGGTGAAGTTCGAGGCCCCCAGGCTGAGGGCGGCTTCCTCCAGCGAGTTGTCGATCTGGTGAAGGGCGGCTACGGTCGAACGGATGCCGGTTGCTTCGTAACGGAATATGTAGGCGGCAACGATTATCGCCAGCGTGCCGGTAAGGACGACCGGCCCGGTGTTGAAGGCGATGATGTAGGCGATGCCGACCACCGTGCCGGGCAGCGAGTAGTTGAGCAAGGATACGAATTCCAGCAGTTTGTTGCCGGCATAGTTTTTGCGGGTGGTTATGTAGCCGATGGCCACCGCCAGGATACCGCCGAGCGGCGTGGCCACTGCGGCGATAATCAGGGTGTCGGTTATCGCCTTGAAACCTCGATTGAAGACGTAGTTGAAGTTATCGAGGGTGAGGCTGTAATCGACGCCCCATACCTTGACCAGCGAGCCGAGGAAAATTATCAGGTACAGGAAAAGGATGAACAGACAGACGAAGCTGCAAACGGTCGCCAGCACCGCCGCCCCCCAGCGGTCGACTACCCGCAGGGCGGTTTTGGCGCTGGCCTTGCCGGTGACGGTAACGTAGCTGCGCTTGCCTATCCAGTAGCGTTGAAGAACGTAGACCAGCAGGGCCGGCAGGATGAGGATGAAGGACAGCGTGGCCCCGCCCTTGAGGTCGTGCAGACCGGTGATCTGCAGGTAGGCCTGGGTCGGCAGGATGGGGAAGTTGTGGCCGGCCAGTACCAGCGGCGTAGCGAAATCGGACAGCGAACTGGCGAACAACAGCAGAAAAGCGTTGGCCAGGCCGGGGATGGCCAACGGCAGGGTCACGGTGGCCAGCGTTCGCAGCCGGGTGCTGCCGAGGCTGAGGGCGGCATCCTCCAGTGTCGGGTCGATGGCCATAAGGACGGCGGTCAGGGTGAGGAAAGCTACCGGGAAGTAGGTAAGCGTCTCCGACAGCCAGGTGCCCCAGAAGCCGTAGATTATGAAGTTGCCGAGCCCCAGGGCCTTGAGGATGAGACCGTTGGGGCCGAGAGCCAGGGTGATGGCGATGCTGCTGGTGAAGGGCGGCGAAATCAGCGGCAAAACGATTATGCCGCTGACGGCGACTTTAAAAAGCTTAGGCAGGTTAGTCCGGATGACGGCAAAGGCGAATAGCAGTCCGAGTGCTGTGCCGGCGCCGGCGACGGCAACCGCCAGCAGCAGGCTGTTGAAAATGGCGGCGCGGTCGTACCAGTTCGCCAGTACGTGGGTGAGGTTGGCCAGCGTCCACTGGCCGCCGACGTAGAAGGCGGTCTGCAGCAGGCAGCCGAGCGGGTAGAGGACGAATAAGGCCATCAGCGCCCACAGCAAAAACACCACCGGCAGAAGCGCCGGGTCTTTCAGGGTGGGGTTGACACTAACAGGCTTGACGGCCGTGGGTCTTGCTTCCACAAATGTTGCCCCCCTGTTTGGTGGTTTCAAAGAAGCGGCGAGGGTTGCCCCTCGCCCGCTGTTCCCTTACTTGATTACTTCGTTTACCCACCGGTCAACCAGTCGCTGGCGATCCTGGCCGGCCTTCAGGATGTCGACCTCGATGAGTTTGACCTTGGCCATGTCGAGGGCTGGTTCGCTGACTTTGACATTGGGGTTGGTGGGTATGAAGTTGACTTTGTGTTTTTCGTACAACTGCTGCATGTTCTCGCCAGCGGCCCAGTCAAGGAACTGCTTGGCCAGTTCGGGCTGCTTGGCCCCTTTGATCATCGCCATGGCCTCAACGGCGAAGGCGACGCCCTCTCGCGGATAGCTGATGACGACGTCATGCCCCTGCTGTTTGATCTCCAGCGAGTCCACCAGGAAGAACACCCCGCCCGCGGCCTGGCCGTTGGCTATCGGCAGGGCGCCGCCGGCGCCGCTCTTGGTGTACATCTGAACGTTTTTATGGAGCTTCTTCTGATAGTCGTAGGCGGCATCTTCGCCCATTATGTAGGTCAGGCTGAGAATGCGGGAAATAGCCGTGCCCGAGGTGCGGGCGTCGGCCATCTGCAGCTTCTTGTCGAAGGCAGGGTTCAGGAGATCGTTCCAGGAGGTCGGCACCGGAATGTTGTTATCCTTGAGATACTTGGCATTGAACATGAAGCTTATCGGGTCGACGGCCACACCGATCCAGTAGTGGCCCGGGTCCTGGTACTTGGCCGGAATCTTGTCGGCCCCCTTGGGATTATACGGCTCGAAGACGCCTTCCTTGACGCCGGCGGCAAAGGTATCGGCCGGGCCGCCGAACAGGACGTCGACCTGAGGATTATTCTTTTCGGCAATCACCCTGGCGAGGGCTTCGCCGGAAGACAGGCGGATAAAATTGACCTTGACGCCCGTTTCTTTGGTAAATGCCTCAAACACCGGTGTCGAATACTTTTCCGGCCAGATGGTGTAGATGTTGATGGTCTGCGATTTTGCGCCGCCGGACTGTGACGAGCAGCCCGCCAGCAGCAGCGCCAATACCATCAGTACCGCGCAAAAAAAGGCCCACCGTTTCATCTGCAATCCTCCCCCCGATATTTGGTTATGGAAGTCTTCTCCAGAGGCTACCGCTTTCCTTCATAGCCGTCGGCAAATAGGCCGATAAATCATTACATTCTGAATATTTTCCGCAGGCCGCCACCCGGATGTCCGGGTCGCCTGCCGACTACTGGTGAACGATATGGAGGTCGGCGGCGTTCAGGCTGAGGTATACTTCGTCGTCCTCGCGGAAGGTCTCGCCCTGGCCGGGGTTGTAGTCGACGACTGACAGGCTGTGGTTGCCCACACGGATCTTGTAGTCCTGGGAATTGCCCATGAAGACCGAGGACTCAACCCGCCCGGCTATCTGGCCCTGGCGGGCGATGCGGATACGGTCCGGGCGGACGACCACCTTGACCGCCCCGTCGGCCGGCAGCGGGCCGTCGGTCTTGACGGCGTAGCGTTCGCCCAGGAGGGTGACGGCAGCTGCGCCGTCGGCGGCATTCGCCGCCTGGGCGGCGACGATGTTGGCGGCGCCGATGAAGTCGGCCACGAACTGGGTCGCCGGCCGGTTGTAAATGGCCTCCGGCGTGCCGATCTGCTCGATGGTGCCGTTGTTCATGACAATAATTTTGTCCGACATGCTCATGGCTTCGGCCTGGTCGTGGGTGACATAGACGCTGGTGATGCCGATCTTTTTCTGCAGTTTGCGGATTTCCGACCGCATATAGATCCGCAGCTTGGCGTCGAGGTTGGACAGGGGCTCGTCAAAAAGCAGCACCGACGGTTCCATCACCAGGGCCCGCGCCAGAGCCACCCGCTGCTGCTGGCCGCCGGAGAGCTGGTTGGGGTAGCGTTTGTCCATGCCGGTGAGGCCCACGAGTTCGAGTATCCTGGCCACTTTCTCTTCAATAACTTGCTTCGCCAGTTTCCTGAGTTCGAGGCCGTAGGCGACGTTGCCGCGGACCGACAGGTGGGGGAAGAGGGCGTAGCTCTGGAAGACCATCGCCGTGTCCCGCTTGTCGGGAGTAAGGGCGGTAATTTTCTCGTCGCCCAGGAAGATGTCGCCGGCGGTCGGCGTTTCGAAGCCGGCGATCATCCGCAGGATGGTCGTCTTGCCGCAGCCCGAGGGGCCGAGCAGGGTGACGAGTTCGCCCGGTTCGATGGTGAAGGCGACGTTGTTGACGGCGGTGACCGCTTTGCCGTCCTGTCCTTTATATATTTTGGTGAGATTTTTCGCCGAAACGCTTTTGGACTTCATGCCAGCACCCCTTCTAGACTGCAGATACCCGGATGCCCATCCGGCCGAGCAGGAATTTCAGTATCCCGGTAACCGTCAGGACTATCGCTATGAGGACGGTCGAGTAGGCGGCGGCCACCCCCAGGCGACCGACGTCGACCTGGGACATGATGGCCACGGTCAGCAGGTTGTAGCTGGCCGACACCAGGAAGATGACCGCGCTGACGGCCGTCATGCTGCGGACGAAGCTGTACACCAGGCCGCTGAAAAAGGCCTCCTTGATCAGCGGGATGGTGACTGAGGTGAATACCTTGTAGGAACTGGCCCCCAGGTCCTGGGCCGCTTCCTCGATGGCCGGGTCGATCTGCTGCAGCGACACCATCCCGGCCCGGATGCCCACAGGCATGTTGCGGAAGATGAACGAGAAGACGATGATGGTGGCCGTGCCTGTCAGGACGAGCGGCGGCCCGTTGTAGGCCAGGACGTAGCCCACGCCGATGACCGTGCCCGGGATGGCCATGGCCAGCAGCGAGACGAATTCCACCAGGCCGCGGCCGGGGAAGCGCTTGCGGACCACGAGGTAGGCGATGATCATACTGACCGCCCCGGTCAGCGGCATCGACAGCAGTGACAGGTAGGTGGTGTCAAGTATCGGTTTGAGGCCGAGGGATATTACGTAGTTATAGTGCTTGAGGGTCGGCGTAAAGTCGATGCCCCACAGGTTGACGAACGACCCGTAGGGGATAAGGATGTATAGTCCGAGAATGAACAGGCTCAGCAGCGTGCAAGCGGCCCCCACCGGCAGGACTATCGGCAGGTCGGCGATCATTTCCCGCTCGCGGGCCGGTTTGCCGGTCACGGTGACGTAAGACTTTTCGCCGATCCAGTATTTCTGGATGACGAACAGCAGGACGGCGATGCCGAGCAGGATGGTCGCCAGGGCGGCGCCGCCCTTGAGGTCGTAGTTGCCCATGGCCTGCAGGTAGGTTTTTACCGCCAGGGTGGTGAAGTTGCCGCCGATGACCATGGCGTTGCCGAAGTCGGCCACGCTCTGGATGAACACCAGCAGGAAGCTGTTGATAATCCCGGGGACCATGAGCGGCAGGGTCACCGTGCGGAAGACGCCAGCCCGCGAAGCCCCGAGGTTGCGGGCCGCTTCCTCGTACGAGGGGTCGATCTGCCGCAGCAGGCCGGCCAGTACGAGGTAGGCCACCGGGAAAAAGGTCAGTATCTGGACGGCCGCCAGGCCGGCGAAGCCGTATATGTTGGCGTCCTTGATGCCGAGAATGCTGTATGTGATAAAGCCCCGCTGGCCGAACAGCATGATAAACGACATCGACAGGGCGAACGGCGGCGATATGATCGGCAGGATGGCCAGGACGTTGAAAAACTTCTTCAGGCGGATTTTCAGGTAGGCGTCGGCGTAAGCGAACAGAAAGCCGATCGCCGTAGCCACGGCGCTGACGAAAAGGCCGAGCACGATGGTGTTGGTCAAAATCTTGACGTTTTCCGACAGGGTAAAGGCCTTGCGGTAATACTCGAGGGTCAGCAGGCCTTCCCGGGTCAGGAAGCTTTCTTTCAGCACTTCGTACAGCGGCCAGACGATAAATAATAATAGCGATACGACCACAACGACGATGGTCGCCAGCAGAACCGGGTCGCGGGCGATGCGGGCGGCTTCGCCGGCGGCCTCTTTGCCGAGATTCATATAACCCTCCCCGTACGCAGGTCAGGGAAAGCCGTCAAAGATGACGGCCTTCCCTTTCTTCAGCGGTTTACTTCACGGTCTCGGCCCATTTCTCGACAAGGCGGCTGCGGTTCTTGCCGGCCCAGTCGAGGTTGTAGTTGACGAGCTTGGTGTTTTTGATTTCGCCGGCCTGCGGCGGCGGGCTGGCTTCCGGCAGGGTCAGGAACTGGTAGGAGCCTACCGTCTGGCCAAGCTCCTGGGCTTTTTTGGTCAGGCACCAGTCAATCCACTTCTTGGCCGCTTCCTGATCGGGACCGCCCTTGATTATGCCGATGGCGCCGATTTCGTAGCCGGTGCCTTCGCTCGGCGCCGACAGCACGAGGTCTTTCATGCCTTCCTCGCGGTACTTGATGGCGTCATGCAGGAAGGTGATGCCGACGGTAGCTTCGCCCTGGCCGGCCATCATCGCCGGCGCCGTGCCGGATTTCGGGTAGGTCTTTATCTGGGAATGGAGTTGCTTCATGTACTGCAGGCCCTTTTCCTCGCCCATAAGCTGGACGATGGTCGCCAGCATGGTGTAGGCGGTGCCTGACGAGCCCGGGTTGGCCACAACCACCTGCCCCTTCAGCTCGGGCCGCAGCAGGTCCTGCCAGCTCTTGGGCTCAGGGATGCCTTTTTCGGCCAGCAGCTTCTTGTTGGATGTGAAGCCGAGGTAGCCCACGTAGATGCCGGTCCAGTAGCCGTCGGGGTCTTTGAACTGGGCCGGTATTTTCTCGGCGTTGGGCGAGACGTACTTCTCAAGCAGGCCGTATTCCTTGGCCTGGATGAAGGCGTCCGCCGGGCCGCCGTACCACACCGAGGCCTTGGGGTTGTTCTTTTCGGCCTGGATGCGGCCGAGGACTTCGCCGGAACTCATCCGCACGGCGTCGACCTTGATACCGGTGTCCTTCTCGAACTCTTTGACCGCTTTGACCATGTAGTCTTCCATCAGGCCGCAGTAAAGCGTGAGCTTGAGCTGCTTCTGGGGCTGCTGCTGGGCCGGCGCGCCGCTTGAGCCGCAGCCGCCGACGATGAGGGATAATGCCAGAAGTCCGACCAGTACGATTTTA
>JAEZLU010000176.1 GCA_023415075.1 Bacillota bacterium | reverse complement strand
GTGATCGGCCATTTGCCGATATAGTCGCTGACGGCAGCCACCTTGCCGCTTTTGCGCCTGAGGGACTCGACGTAAAAGGGATTGGGCAAAAAGCGCACATCGAAGACCATGTCGGCGTCGAGCGGTATGCCGTGTTTGAAGCCGAACGACACCACGGTGATGCTCATGCGTTCGCTTTCCCGCTCGCCGGCGAACAGATCGGTAATCTTTTCCTTAAGCTGAGTGGTGGTGAGGTCGGAGGTGTCGATGATATGGGTGGCCCGGCCGCGGATCTGCTCAAGCCGTTCGCGCTCATGGGTGATGCCCTCGCTGACCCGGCCGAAGGGCGCCATCGGATGGCGGCGCCGGCTCTCCTTGTAGCGGCGGATGAGCGTTTGGTCGGAGGCCTCAAGGAACAGTATTTCATACATGAAGCCCTGCAATTCGAGGTCTTCCAGCACCTGGACAAGGGTATCGAAAAACTCGCCGCCGCGGATATCGACAACCAAGGCAATCTTGCTGACCCGGCCGGCCGACTGCACGCAAAGCTCGGCAAATTTGGGGATAAGCATCGGCGGCAGATTATCGACGCAAAAATAGCCCAAGTCTTCCATCGCCCGCACTACTTGGGTCTTACCGGCTCCCGACATACCGGTGACAATCACCAGGCGGAAATTGTCCATGCCAGCCACCTCGCTTTCGCTACCTCCTATTGGTACGCCTTTCCAGATGATTCATTATCAGATCGACTGAAGTATTGAGCACAAGTTCGGCCGGGATGCCGTGTTTTTCGATAAGCTCGGCGGCGGCGCCGAAGTTGCCCACCGAAAAGGCGAAATGACTGTCCGAGCCGACCATGATCTTGCAGCCGTATTCCTTGGCCAGACAGGCGATATTATCGCAGTGGGGCCGGCTGCCCTTACGGACGACCGTCAGCGAACTGTTGTTGATCTCAAGGGCTACCCCGTGCTCGGCAGCCGCCCGCACCACTGCTTCCTCGTCAATAAGGTATTCGGGGTTGCCGGGGTGAACGACGACATCGACCCACTCGTTTGCGATGGCCCGCACCAGCATGGCTGTATTCTCGGCCGGCGAACCGTAGGGAGCGCAAAAGGTGTGCAGGCCGGCCAGCACGATATCGAGCTTCGCCAGACGGTCCTCGTCAAGGTCGAGGCCACCCTCGCGGTCGACAATGTTGGCCTCGATGCCTTTCAGCACCCGCACGCCGTAAATCTCCTCGGGGATGGCCAGCTGGTTGCTGAAATGATAAGCATGCGGTCCCCCCGGCATCGACGGACCGTGGTCGGTAAGGGCGATCATCGCCAGCCCCTTGTCGGCCGCCACCCGGGCGATTTCCAGCACCGTGCTGTAGGCGTGACCGCTGGCGATTGTGTGTACATGTAGATCGGCGACGAATTGCATGACCCATACCCCTTTCTTTATAGATTCAATTATATGGCAATGGCCAGAAAAAAGCAAAACCGGCTAACAAGGCCGTTCAGAAAGCCCTAGAACCGCGGCCTGCCCCCCCTGCGGGGACAACGCAGATGGGTTTATGGGCGGCCTGACACGGACAGGCGCGCCAGGCTGGCGGCGGCAACCTCGCCCACCGTCAGCCGGCGGTAGACCCCGTCGCCCTCGTATATGGCCACCGGAGCAGCGTCGCCTGCCATGGCCGCAAGGGCCGGTCCGGCCGCGGGCGCCCCCAGGATGCCCAGGCACCAGGCGGCATAACCGCGGACGGTGGCGTAGGCGTGGCCGAGAGCCTCCAAAAGAAACGGCCGGTATTCGCCGGCCAGCTCCGGGCGGCCGGCCGCGACCCGGGCCAGCGACCAGATAAACTCTGGATAGATGTTGGGATCATCGTGAAAAGGGCAAATCATCGACAGATAGTGGCCGAAAATATCGGGCCTGGCGGCGACGATGGCACCGATGGCTCCCGTCGCTCCCCAGGGGGTGCCGCCGCTTTCGTCATTGAGCGTCCACAGTAGCCGGCGGACAAGTTCCCGCGTCTTTTCCGGGTTTACGGCCGCCGTAGCCCCGCCGACCCGGCCGATTGCTTCGACGGCCAGCCAGTGGCAGTAATCATCGGCATCGTAAAGCAGGCTGAGAAGAACGCGCAACACCCGCCGGTCGATGACGGCCAGGCGGGCGATTTCATCCCAGGCCCGATCGGCCAGCAACTTCTTGACGCCCTCACGGTTCACCGGTTTTGCCCCCTTCCACCAGATAACGCCGCACCTCGTCGACGAGCGCCGCCGCCAGGCCGGAAGCCGGCACGGTCAGGCCGCCGATCCTGGCCCCGGCCACGCAGACGGAGGGCCGGTCGGCCTCATTATAGCGGCGGGCGCAATCGGCGTCGCAGCCGCTCAGGTAGATAATAAGCTCGGCCTCCTGCGGCCGGTTGAAAATCAATTCGTGGCCCTGGTCGGCCAAAGAAGCCTGCAGGGCGGCCGCCAGCTCACCCCGGTCGATGGCCGGATTGCAGCCGCCGCAGAACTGGATGCAAATAACCATTCCGCCGCTGGCACCTTTCGTTTTCTCCTCAATATTATATTTCTCTTTTTGCCGGCCAACCCCTGCTAAATGTAAAGCCCCCAGCCTATTGGCAGGGGGCTTGCGGCTGCAGATAAAGGCCCATCTACGTTGTCACGACTGCGTTTGCTTGCTTGCGTACCTAC
>JAEZLU010000175.1 GCA_023415075.1 Bacillota bacterium | reverse complement strand
TCCTCAATATTCTTCTCTTCGTTTTTCGCCAGGATCAAAACCGATAGCGACATGATGTCGTTTCCTCCCATTCCAGGGTTACGAAGCCAATACCCGCGTCCGGGCGAGGCTCACCCGTCAAGCAGCTTGTCCACCGCCGCGATTACCGCCGCAGCGTCAATCGTATTCATACACCGGCAGTCGCTGCAATCTGTTCGCCCCCAGCACGGGCTGCAGTCTACCTGCTGTGTCAGCACAACATCCCGCGGGCCGCGGGGGCCCCATTTGGCGGGATCGGTAGGTCCGAAGAGGGCGACGACGGGCGTCCCCAGGGCGACGGCCATGTGCATCGGCCCGGTATCAACCGACACCACGAGGGCGGCGGCGGCGATAAGGGCCGCCAGTTCACCCAGGCTGAGGGCGCCGGCCAGCACGGCCGCCTGCTGTCCGGCGGCGGCGTTTATGGCGATCAACTGGCCCTCTTCCTTTGCGGCACCGATAAGAAAGCATTGAGCCCGGGGCGTCAGCGAGCCGATAAGTTCGGCGTAGCCGGCCGTAGTCCAGCTTTTTTGCGGGTAGCTGCCGACCGGACAAATCAGGACAACCGGCTTGTCCGCTTCCAGGGGGACTTTATGACGCATGGCCTCGTCGGCCGCCGGATCAACCGTCAGCGCCAGGCTTGTGTCTTCGGTGGTTATCCCCAGGGGTTTCAAGACATCGAGGTAATTTTCGGCCTCATGTCTGGCAACCGGCCGGCAGGAGCTGGCGGCGCGGGTCAAAAACCAGCCGGCGTGCTGGGCGTCGTAGCCGACCCGCTCACGGATGCCGGCCGCCCAGGCCAGCATCGCCCCCCGGGGGGCGAAATTGGTGGTGACCGCCAGATCGTAGCGCCGGCGACGCAGGTCGGCGATCAGTTTGAGCAGTTCGCCGATTTTTTTGTGACGACCGCGTTTGTCGTACGCAAGCACGTTGTCGATATAAGGGTTGCCACGGGCGATCGGCACGGTCAGCGGCATGACCAGCATGTCAATCTCGGCCTGGGGAAAGGCGCCCCGTAGGGCGCGGGCCACCGGCGTCGACAACAGTACGTCGCCGATAAACGCCAGGTTGATTATCAGAATGCGCTTGACATCCTGCAGGTCGTTAGTCATCGGCTATTCCTCGCACCGCCGCATGCACGGCTTCGACCGTGATGCCGGCCAGGCAGTCCAGCCCTTTTGGGCAGGCCCGCCGCCAGCAGCCGGCGCATTCCCGCGGAGTCACCAGGGCCTTGTGACCCTTGCCGTAGGGACCGTTGCGCACGGTGTCGGTGGGTCCTTGGAGGGCCACCACCGGCGTGGCCAGGGCGGCCGCCAGGTGCATCGGCCCGGTATCGCCGCCCACCAGAGCGCGGGCTTTTTTGATTATATGGGCAAGCTGTTTAAGGGAGGTCCGGCCGACGAGGTCGACCGGCGGAATGCCGCAGGCGGCGGTGATTTCGGCGACCAGGGCGGCGTCGCCCGGTCCGCCACAGACAACGGGGATGAGGCCGTCGGCCCACAGCTGGTCGGCCAGGGCCGCAAAATGGGACGGCGGCCATCGCTTGTTGGGCCAGTTGGCCCCCGGCGACAGTATGACATAGGCCTGCTCGAGGTCAAGGCCGGCCTGGTTGGCGATGGCGGCGGCGGTGGCCGCTTCTTTGTCGGTTATGGCGACCGGAAAGACGACTTCCTCGACCGGACAGCCGACAGCCCGCACGACGTCGAGATATTGTTCGACGACGTGGCCGCGCTGATGGGGGCCGCAGACCCGCCGGCTGAGTTTGTCGCTGAATTCGCGGGTATTGCAATAAACAAAGCGGTCGGGAGCACCGCTGAGGTAGGCGATGGCCCCGCTCTTGAACAGGGCCTGCAGATCAATTGCCAGGTCGAAGCGCTTGGAACGCAGCAGGCGGACGAAGCCTGGGGCGTAGGTCCAGAAGCCGGAAAGCTTCTTGAGCTTCGGCTTGTCGAAGACGATGATTTCGTCGATATACGGGTTATTGGCCAATAGGTCGTAAGCCGGCTTTTCGACGACCCAGGTCAGACGGGCGGCCGGGAAGCAGCGTTTGAGGGCCGGGGCCACCGGCAGGGCATGGACTACGTCGCCGATGGCGCTCAGTTTTACGATGAGGATGTTGGAATATGTACGGTTACTTGGCGTCAAGCGGGGCAGTCTCCTTTATTTTGCCGATGATCCTGCTGGAGGAGCGGCCGGGAACTTCGGGAATAAGCACCGTCCGCCCGCCATAAGAAGCGGCAACGGCCGCCTCCGGCAATTCTTTGGTCTGGTAGTCGCCGCCTTTTACATAGATGTCGGGTTTTATCTCGGCCACCAGGCCTGCGGCCGTGGGGTCGTCAAAGACGACGACAAAGTCGACCGCCGCCAGGGCGGCCATGACTTCGGCCCGGTCCTCGGCCTGGTTTATCGGCCGCTCCGGCCCTTTAAGCCGGCGCACCGACTGATCGGAGTTCAGGCCGACTATCAGCCGGTCGCCGAGATCCCGGGCCGCCGCCAGGTAGCGGACATGACCGGCGTGCAGAATGTCAAAACAGCCGTTGGTAAAGACGACTGTTTGACCGGCGGCTTTCAGTTGGGCGGC
>JAEZLU010000095.1 GCA_023415075.1 Bacillota bacterium | reverse complement strand
CCAGGCGGCAGCCGACCTTCGCCGCCAGGTGGCCGTGCATGCGACCGTGCTGCGGGACGGGGCTAAGCGGGAGGTGCCGCTGGCCGAAGTGGTGCCCGGCGACGTCGTCTATTTGACGGCCGGCGATATTGTCCCGGGGGACGGCCGCCTGCTGAGCGCCAAGGACCTCTATGTCAACGAGGCGTCGCTGACCGGCGAAGCCTTCCCGGCGGCGAAGGTCGCGGCTACCGAGGCCCGCAGCGCTGATACGCTGACCGCGATGGACTATGCGGTGTTCATGGGGTCCAACGTGACCAGCGGCCTGGGGACGGCGGTCATCGTGGCCACCGGCGCCGCCAGCGAGATCGGCCAGATCGCCCACACCCTGACCGTCGAGCCGCCGGAAACCGAGTTCCAGCGGGGCACCCGCGAATTCAGCCTTATGCTTATGCGGGTCATCATCGTGCTGGTGCTGGCGATTTTCTTCATTAACGCCCTCTTAAAGCATAACTTGTTCGAATCGTTCATGTTCGCGGTGGCCATCTCGGTCGGCATAACCCCCGAGCTGCTGCCGATGATCATGACGATAAACCTGGCCAATGGCGCCGTGGCCATGTCCCGCAAGGGGGTAATCGTCAAATGGCTGGCGGCCATTCAGAATTTCGGCAGTATGGATGTGCTGTGTTCGGACAAGACCGGCACGCTGACCGAGGGCGAAATGCGGCTGGTCGACTGCAGCAGTTTGCGCGGCGGCGACGGACGGGTTTTTCTTTACGCCTACCTCAACAGCACTCTCCAGAGCGGTATCAAGAATCCGCTGGATGCGGCCATAGCCGCCTACCGCCAGCCGGAGGAGGCCAAGGCGTACGCCAAGGACGACGAGGTGCCGTTCGACTTCGTGCGGCGGCTGCTGTCGGTGGTGGTAAGCGGGCCGGAAGGCCGGCTGCTGATCACCAAGGGGGCGCCGGAGAGCCTGCTGGCTAAATGCGACCGCTACGTGGACGGCGATGCCGTAAAGCCGCTCGCCGACGCCGTCAGGGATGAGATTGCCACAAGGTTCGCGACCGACAGCGAGCGCGGCTACCGGGTGATCGCCGTGGCCTACCGGCCGGTGGCCGATGGCCAGAGCGAGTTTTCGACGGCTGATGAGCAGGAGCTGATCTTCAGCGGCTTTTTGGCCTTTTTCGACCCGCCGCGGGTCACGGCCGGTGAAACGATCGCCGCCCTCAAGCGCCTGGGGGTGCGGGTGAAGATCCTTACAGGCGACAACGAGATCGTCGCCCGCAAGGTCTGCCAGGATGTGGGTATAGCGGCGGACAGGGTACTGACCGGCGGCGAGGTGGACAAGCTGACCGACGAGGCGCTGGCCCGCCAGATCGACGATACGGCGGTATTCGCCCGCCTCAACCCGGTGCAGAAGAACCGGATAATCCTTCTTTTAAAGCGCAAGGGCCATGTCGTCGGCTATATCGGCGACGGCATCAATGATGCGCCGTCGCTGCGGGCTGCCGATGTGGGCATTTCGGTCAACAACGCCGTCGATGTCGCCAAGGAGGCGGCGACCATCATTCTGCTGGAAAAAAGCCTGGCCGCCCTTAAGGACGGGGTGGTCGAAGGCCGGCGGACCTTTGCCAATACCCTCAAGTACATCATGATGGGCACGAGTTCGAATTTCGGCAATATGTTCAGCATGTCGATCGCTTCGGTTATGGTGCCGTTTTTGCCGCTGCGGCCGGTGCAGATTTTGCTGAACAACCTGCTTTACGACGTTTCCCAGGTAACCATTCCCACCGACGCGGTGGATGAGGAGTACATCAGCCGGCCGCGCCGCTGGGACATCAAGTTTATCCGCCGGTTTATGCTGGTGTTCGGGCCGGTCAGTTCGCTGTTCGACGTCCTGACCTTCGCGGTGCTGCTGTACGTTTTCGGCGCCGGCGAGAAGCAGTTCCAGACCGGCTGGTTCATCGAGTCGCTGGCCACCCAGGTGCTGGTCATCCATGTCATCCGCTCCCGCTACAGCATCTTCCGCAGCCGGGCCAGCAAATGGCTGACGCTGACAACGGTGGGCGCCGCCCTGGTCGGGCTCACCGTTCCCTATACGCCTCTCGGCGACTTCTTCGGCTTCGTGCCGCTGCCGGCGGCCTTCCTGGCGGCCATCGCCGTCCTGGTGGCGCTGTATTTGTTGATGGTGGAAGGGGTGAAGCGCTGGTTCTTCGCCAGGTATGGGTGGTGAAAATTAGGGCAGGCCGTCCAGAAGGCCCAGCTGCGGCGTTGCTCCTCAGAGCGCTTGCTTGCGTACGTTCTATGTACGCGGCCGATGCTGTTAAACATCACCTGTGCAAACCATGCCTACAAATTGGTCGCGGAGGAAACGGTACCGCGCTCTTCCGGTGCGCCTTGCATCTGGAACCTTCTGAACGGCCTGCCACAATGGCGGATAGGACAAGGAAAAAGCCGCAGGCATTGGCCTGCGGCTTTTGACGTTGACTGGTTTTAGGCTTCGGGGCTCTTGGTGGCTGCCGGTTCGGAGGCGGGAACGGCATCCTTCGCGGTCAGCTCGTCGAGCGTTTTGTTGGCCGTTTCTCGGCCGAGGAGGAAGATGTCGAGGGCGACGATCGCCAGGACGGCGGTGAACATCATAAACACGGAGGGGATTTTTTCCGGCCCTGTCATGAGCCAGCCGACGACTATCGGGGCGGCGATGCCGCCAGTGCGGCCGAAGGCCGCGGCCCAGCCCACCCCGGTGGCCCGGGCGTAGGTCGGGTACTGCTCGGCTGAGTAGGCATGGCAGATGCCCCAGGCGCCGAGGTTGAAGAAGGAGATCATGCAGCCCCACAGGAGGATTTGGGGAACGCTTGCGGCGTTGCCGAACATATAGGCGGCGATGGCGGTGATGGTCAGGAAGCTCCCCAGCGTCGCCCGACGGCCGATCTTGTCGACGAGGTAGGCGGCGGCGAAGTAGCCGGGGACCTGGGCCAGGGTCATCCACATCATATATTCGAAGGATTTTACCAGGTCGAAGCCGCCCTTGACCAGCAGCGACGGCAGCCAGGTGAACATACCGTAGTAGGCGAAAACGATGCCGAACCACAGTATCCAGAGGCAGACGGTGCGGCGGATGAAGGTCGGGTTCCACAGATCGAAGAAGTTGATTTTCTTGTCGACCGCGACAACAGGGATTTCCGACGGTTTCGGCGGTTCGCCTTCCGGCACGCCGAGCTCCCGCTCGATCTTGGCGACGACCTCATGGGCTTCCTGGTAGCGGCCTTTGCTCACAAGATACATGGCCGACTCGGGCATGATCTTATAGACGTAGGCTACCAGGAGGGCCGGCGCAGCGCCGATGATGAAGGCGATCTGCCAGCCGAATTTTGGGATGATCAGGTAGGAGATCAGCGAAGCAGCGAGCCAGCCGACCGCCCAGGAACAGTTCTGGAGGACCAGCATTTTGCCGCGGTGCTTGGCGGGGGCATATTCGCTCATCATGGCGTTGGCCACCGGCGGCTGGCCGCCGACGCCGAAGCCGACGATGAAGCGGAAGAAAAGCAGCGATTCGAGATTCCAGGAAAAGGCGCACAGGGCGGTGCCCACGCTGTACACGCCCAGGGTGGCCGCGAACATTGCCCGGCGGCCGATGCGGTCGGCCAGAGTTCCGGAGCAGACGGCACCCAGGCACATGCCGACGAGGGCCGCGCTGCCGATGTAGCCCATCTGCACGGGGGTCAGGTTCCACGAGCCGATCATCTTGGCTAGTACGAAGGCGATCAGGGCGGTGTCGAGGGCTTCGAAGCCGATACCGGAGCCTATCAGTACGAGAAGGCGCCAGTGGAATTTCCCCAAGGGAAGATTACTCACGCGGTCACTGATACTTGCCATTGTTTACCCTCCTTATAAATTTTTGTTGAGCTATTATATGAGGACGTCATTTGCCGCCGGTGGTGCCGGTTTTTCGTCCGCCTCCTTCCTTGGCAGACTGGCCGGCTTTTTCCGGTTTGTTCACAAGGTAGCGCTGGGCGATGTCGCTGGCGTACTGGCGAATGGCCGGCGTGCCGGCGGCCTCGATGGGGGTGGAGGTTATCCGTTCGCGGAAGAGGACGACCTCGACATCCGGCAGGAGAATTTTCAGGGCGGTGGCCAGCGGCATGCCGTTTTCGAGGATTTCCATGGCGTGGGAGTTGCCGACGATGAAGTTCATGCCGAGCTCTTTTGCCTTTGTCACCAGGGGGTGGTCGGCGGCGACCCGGCTGATCGAAGCCAGGACGGTGTCGGCTTCCGGGAACCTGGCTTTAACGGCGGCCAGGTGGTCGGCCGAAAAGCCGGTATGCGGGAAGATGTGGATGACTGTGCTGACTTTGCTGGCGCGGTCGCCCACAAGAATCCGGCCGCCGGTGGCGATGTTGGTTTCCATGATGGCGCCGCAGGCGCGGGAGCTGCGTTCGGCCAGCAGCATTTTTTGCTCTTCGTCCAGGCCCATGAAGGCGTTGAGGCGGTCGATCATGTCGCCGAGGGTGTTGACGCCCGCGAGAGCCCGGCCGACGAACAGGATGTTGCCCGGCAGGCCGCCGAAGGCGATGTCGGCGTGGAAGACCTGGTGGCCGTGGATGAAGGAGATACCGGGGTGGAGACCGTGAAAAGCCTCGTGGAGTTCAAAAACGGCGATATTGTAGAGGTCGAGATAGGTCCGCATGGGGACACCGCCGGTGTTGGCGGCCTCGCAGATGGGGTGATGGGCGACGATGGCGTCGACGCCGGTGGCGCCGGCCAGCTCAATGTTGCACTCGGTCAGGGTCATGGTGACAGCCAACTTGCGGACAGGGGCGGCTGGGTTGCCGTAGACAAGGCCGGGTGTTTCCATACAGGCCTTGCCGGGAATGTTGGATGACTTGCTGACAACAAAGGAATTGCGCCCGCTGAATATGTCGCTGATTTCCTTTACGCAGCGGCCACCGGTGATTTTGTCGAGGGCGTAGAGAACGTCTTTTACGGTGGTGGTTGGTGCCATTGCCGTCATCCTCCTTTTGATAGGCTTCTTTTCTTCCCTCCTGATGATGTCTCACCTCCCAAAAACATAAAAGCTACCACTCCGCAAGAATTTCGTGCAAACGCTTGCTTCGCATGCACGCCATCCTGGCGAAAAAGCGGTAGCTTTCGGCTCTCCCTGGGGAGTTCCTACGGCCTGAACCGAGGTTTGATTGTCGCTCATCAATGATGAGGCTCTGATTATCTCTTCGCTATCTGTGAAAAAAATCCTTTTATCCTGAAAGAAAAATCTAAATTTTTTGTCAGCGGGCTTACTCGAGGTGTTTTTTAACAAAGGCTTCATCGAGAACAATGACGGTCACCGCCAATTCGCGCTCCGGGTCGTAGTCCTTGAGCACGCTGACTACCGGCAGCCGGAGCTGGCCGACGAGCTCCTCCTTGAGGCGAAGCTTGTATTCGTCAAGGATGGCTATATCGATGAAACGGGTGGTCATACGCTCCTTGCGGTCGAGGGCGGCGAGGGCCGGGATGCGCTTATGATCGGCCATGATGAGGACGTTGCAGTCGACAAGCATCACCCGCTGCTTGCGCAGGCCGGTGCCGAACAATACGATGTTGACGTTGTTGTTGACCCTCATTATTTCCTGGCGCAGGTCGAAAACGGGCGCGGTCATCGGCTTTCCTCCCCTAAGCGGATGTCGGCTGATTTGGTATGCCTGGGCTAATTAGGAATACGTAGTGTTATATACTACCTACAGGCCGCCAACTCCTGCACGCCTCGCTAAACCTTTCGCCGATTCGGCCGGTGTGCTATAATAATTTCATTGTTGCCGGCCGGGGGGACGAAAAATCCCGGCCGTTATACGGGAGGACCAGGGCGTTGTCTATCGGGAATAAGCAAGGAAACCGGCCGATATTTTTATTGCTGCTAATGGTGGTGGTCCTGTGGGGGATCAATGTGGTGATGGTCAAGTACCTGACCACCTTTTTCCCGCCGCTGGCTCTGGTGCCAATCCGGATGGCGCTGGCGACCGTGCTGCTTTTCGCCATCGTCGGCCGCCAGTACGGCATGCCGCGGCTGCCGCGGCCAATATGGGGCCACATCGCTACGGTGGCCGCATTTTCGATTATCCTCCATCAGCTGACGCTGACCTACGGGGTGACGATGACCAGCGGCACGCATGCTGTACTCATCCTCGGCCTCAACCCGCTGATGACTACGCTGCTGGCAAGCTTCCTGGTGAAGGAGCGGTTCAGCCTGTCGAAGGCTGTGGGGATTGTGCTGGGGTTCTGCGGCGTGGTGCTGGTGGTCTATGGCCGTCATTAGGGGACGGCTACCATGGCCGGCGACCTGATGATGCTGCTGTCGATGATTTCGGCGGCCTTCGGCTCGATCTTTATCAAAAAATGTACCATGCAGGTGTCGCCGCTGGTCGTGACCGCTTACAGCCACCTGCTAGCGTCAGTTACCCTCCTCATCATCGGCTTTTTCGCCAACCCTGTCTGGAGCTACGCCGGCGCCTTCGCTCCCTGGCCGCTGTTCATCCTCCTTTTCTCCAGCTTCATCTGCACCGCCATGGGCGCCTTCTGGTGGAACACCGGTATCCAGCGGGTCGGCGCCTCAACCTCCTCGCTGTTCCAGAACGGCATACCGATTGTCGGCGTGTTCGCCTCAGCCCTCTTTTTGGCCGAGGAGCTGCAGTGGAACCATTTTGCCGCTTTGGTGCTGGTACTTGCCGGTGTCAGTCTGGGGGCCGGGGTGGTCAGCTTCGGCCGCTGGCTGCAGGATGCGCCGGACAGGGGCTGACGGCGGCTGCCGGCCCAGATGACGCTTATACGAATAGTTTCCTGCCCACCAGCCTAGCACCCGCACGCGGGTGTTTTTTTGTCTACCGCCTTTGGCCATGCTTGGCATATTTTCTTTTTTGATGTCGGAAAGTTCTTCTTCTGTCGGCATTGGTTCGACAAAATGACATATTGCGGCTATTTTATAATGAATATAAAAGTAATTAGGAAAAAATGGAATTAAAAGAAGAATTAGTAAAAATTGCAGCAGGGGGGGCTAGCGATGTTCCGTCTGGCGACCGAACGGCTGACACCTGGGATGATCTTAGCCCGCAGCATCTACGAAAGCAGCGGCAGCCTGCTGCTGAGCGCCGACGCGATAGTGGACGAGCAGGCCATTTCCCGCCTCGCCGGTCTTGGCATCAAGTCGGTTTATGTCAGGAACCCGCAGGCGAACGGCCAGCCGGCAACAACGCTCCCTGAGCAGACACGGGTCGAAATACGCCAACTGGCCGGCCGGATTTTCGACAACTTCTGCCGTACTCAGAATACTCAGCTGGCCAGCCTGGTCGGCCTCGTCGACCGGGTTGTCGAAGCGGCGGTAATGAGCCGCGGCATGCTCAGCCCGCTGTTGGGCCTCAGGCTTCATGACGACTATACCTTCAGCCATTCTGTCAGTGTCTGCGTCCTGTCGGTGCTGATTGGCGCGAAAATGCAACTGCCGGAAAAAGAACTGGTCGAGCTGGCGATGGGGGCGCTGCTGCACGACCTGGGCAAGCTGATGATTCCTCGGGAAACGCTGAACAAAAAGGCGCCGCTGAGCGCCGCCGAGTGGCAGTTTGTCCGCGGCCACGGGCACTGGGCCTATGAAATGCTGCGCCGCCGGCGGGGCCTGCCGCCGGTCGCCGCCCTCATAGCCCGCCAGCATCATGAGAATTTCGATGGCAGCGGCTACCCCCTGAACCTGACCGGCGGGGAAATCCACCGCTATGCCAGGATTGTCGCCGTAGCCGACGTCTTCGACGCAGTCACCACCGACCGGCCGTACCGCAAGGCCTTTTTGCCGCATGACGCCTATGAAGCAATAATCGGCGGGCGGGGCAGTAAGTTCGACCCGTTCGTCGTCGACGTGTTCATTGCCAGCGTGGTCCTCTACCCGATCGGCTCTACCGTCGTCTTCGATTCGGGGGAAGTCGGCCTGGTGGTGAAGGTGTACCCGAAGCTGCCGACGCGGCCGTTGGTCAAGGTGATTTTCGACAAGGACGGCAAGCCGTCGCCCGGCCCGGGGCGGCTCATAAGCATGCCGGACGCGCAGTCGATCGTCAGGGTCATCGGGCCGGAGGAAATTTGCGGTTGCGATTAACGGCCTGAGCCGCGGAAAAAACCATTGACAGCTGCAGACAATCTCTGCTAAAATACTTACAACAAGATATAG